>JBEEPK010000016.1:0-40501 GCA_041191145.1 Bacteroidota bacterium | reverse complement strand
AAAACAATTTTCAATACTTGGTCAACCACCATGAATATCCACGAGTATCAAGCCAAAGAAATTTTGCGTCGCTATAATGTCCCTGTGCTCAAAGGGAAAGCGGTTTTTTCAGCAGATGAAGCCGGCTCAGTAGCCAAGAGCGAATTTGTTGACAATGGAATTAATGTGATCGTTCTCAAATCACAAATTCATGCCGGAGGAAGAGGCAAAGGTGTCATGCATGACACACAAACCAAGCAGCCTCTCGAATTATATGGTAAGCCGGTTCGTGGCGTCACCGTGATTTATGATGGCGATATCGCAGAGAAAGCGAAACAATATGCTGAAGCAACTTTTGACAATACACTTGTGACAATTCAAACTGGTGAAGCCGGCAAGGTTGTTCGCCGCATGTTCATCGAAGAAGGTTGCAAGATTGCTCATGAATATTATTGCAGTATTCTTCTTGATCGTGATACTGCACGCAATATCATCATGGTTTCCACCGAAGGCGGTATGGACATCGAAGAAGTTGCCGAGCATACACCAGAAAAAATCTTAAAAGAATTCGTCGATCCATCAATCGGATTCCAACAATTCCAAGCGCGCCGTATGGCTTTTGGTTTGGGATTGAGCGGTCAGGCATATAAGAGTTTCATCACATTCATTGAAAAGCTGTACCATGCATATGAAGACATGGATTGCAGCATGCTTGAGGTGAATCCACTCGTCGTGACTGAAGATGGTGAATTCATCGCTCTCGATGCCAAAGTGAATTTTGATGACAATGCATTGTATCGTCATCCTGATTTCGTGGAATTGCGTGATGAATCAGAAGAAGATCCATTGGAAGTAGAAGCATCCAAATTCAATTTGAATTATATCAAACTAGATGGTAATGTGGGCTGCATGGTGAATGGTGCCGGTCTTGCGATGGCCACTATGGACATTATTCAACTTGCCGGTGGCGCTCCTGCAAACTTCCTCGATGTGGGCGGTGGAGCAAATGTTGAACGCATCGCGAATGCATTCCGCATCATGACAAATGATCCTGCAGTTGAATGTGTACTCATCAATATTTTTGGTGGCATCGTTCGTTGCGATCGTGTTGCAAATGGTATTGTTCAGGCACTCCAACAAGTATCAGTTTCAACTCCTGTTATTGTTCGCCTTGAAGGAACAAATGCAATCGAAGCTGGCGAAATTTTGAAAAATTCCGGTATGGAATTCCTTGTAGCAACTACACTTGAAGATGCTGCAAATAAAGTGACCATTGCGCTTTCGAAGTGAGACAGATTTCACCCCTTCGGGGTGAGGAGAGTCGTTGGGCTTTTTAAGTGAGACAGATTTCACCCCTTCGGGGTGAGGAGAGAAACCTTTTCTTTAAGTGAGAAGGATATCAACCCTTTGGGGTGAGATATAGCGTAGAGGATTTTTTCACCAATTGAATATAGAATATTATGGCATTCGATATTGAGATGATTCGCAAGGTATATGCTGCCCTACCCGAAAAAGTACAGCAAGCAAGAACACTTCTTGGCAGACCTTTGACACTCGCTGAGAAGATTCTCTATGCACATATGTCTGAAATACCTTCTGCTCCTCATAACCGTGGAGCATCATATGTAGATTTCAATCCAGATCGTGTTGCCATGCAAGATGCAACTGCGCAAATGGCGCTTTTGCAATTCATGAGTGCAGGTATTCCAAAAGTAGCTGTTCCTTCAACGGTACATTGTGATCATTTGATTCGTGCTGAGCACGGAGCTGATAATGACTTGAAGCAATCATTGATTGAAAATGATGAAGTTTTTGCATTCCTTGGATCAGTGTCACAGAAATATGGAATTGGTTTTTGGAAGCCTGGCGCGGGAATCATCCATCAAGTTGTTCTAGAAAATTATGCATTCCCGGGTGGCATGATGATCGGTACAGATTCTCATACACCTAATGCTGGTGGTCTTGGAATGATTGCAATCGGTGTCGGTGGTGCTGATGCAGTTGATGTGATGGCCGGTATGCCATGGGAATTGCAAATGCCGAAACTCATTGGTGTGAAGTTAACAGGTAAGATGAGCGGATGGACATCAGCAAAAGATGTGATTTTGAAGCTTGCAGGAATCTTGACCGTGAAAGGTGGTACAGGTGCAATCGTTGAATATTTCGGTGATGGATGTGCCTCATTCAGTGCAACAGGAAAAGGCACCATTTGTAATATGGGTGCAGAGATTGGCGCAACTACTTCAATCTTCCCATGCGATGAATCCATGATGCGCTATCTCCGTTCAACAGACAGAGCGGATATTGCGGATTTGGCTTCCGGTGTACTTGAGCATTTGCGTGCAGATGATGAAGTGGCATCAAATCCTGAAAACTATTATGATCAAGTGATTCACATTGATTTAGATGCACTTGAGCCACATGTGAATGGACCATTCACTCCCGATCGTGCAATGCCAATCAGTGAATTCACCAAAGCAGTGAAAGAAAATAATTGGCCTTCGGAATTACGAGTTGCACTCATTGGTTCCTGCACGAATTCAAGTTATGAGGATATGAGTCGTGTGGCTGAGATTTCTGCTTATGCTGCATCTCAAGGACTCAAAACAAAGAGTGAATTCACGATAACACCAGGTTCTGAGCAAGTGCGCGCAACCATTGAAAGAGATGGTTTGCTTACTGCGATGGAATCAGTCGGAGGAAAAGTTCTTGCAAATGCTTGTGGACCTTGCATCGGACAATGGAAGCGTCATGATGTGAATAAGGGTGATAAGAATTCAATCATCACTTCATTCAATAGAAATTTCACAGCAAGAAATGATGGTAATCCCGATACACATGCTTTCGTGGCTTCTCCTGAGACAGTGATTGGATTTGCTTTGACTGGAGATTTAATGGTTGACTTCACGAAAGAGCCGGTGAATGGCATTATGCTCAATCCTCCGGTTGGCAAAGAATTGCCTGCAGGTGGTTTTGTACCTGATGAGCATGGTTTTGTAGCTCCCGCTGAAGATGGATCCTCTTTGAATGTATCAATTGCATCCGAATCACAAAGATTGCAGGCGCTTTCAGCATTTAAAGCACCAAAAGCCGAAGATTATATGCATATGCCATTGCTTATCAAAGTGAAGGGTAAATGTACAACCGATCATATCAGTATGGCCGGCCCTTGGCTTCGTTTCCGTGGTCATCTCGACAATATTTCTAATAATATGTTGATTGGCGCCATCAATTATGTGAATGATAAAGCGAATACAATCAAGAATATGTTCACAGGCGAATATGATGAAGTGCCAAAAGTGGCACGCGATTATAAAGCGCGTGGTGCATATTGGGTTGTTGTAGGTGAGGAGAATTATGGTGAAGGTTCTTCACGCGAGCATGCAGCAATGGAGCCACGCTTCCTTGGTGGAAAGATCATTCTCGTGAAATCATTTGCCCGGATTCATGAAACAAATTTGAAGAAGCAGGGCATGTTGCCACTTACATTCATCAATCCTGCTGATTATGATGTTTTTCGTGAAGATGACATGATAGCAATCGATATTGAGCAATTGTCACCCGGAAAAAATCTTGACATGACAATCACGCATGCTGATGGTACAAGTGATACAATCACAGTGAAACAAAGCATGAATGAACAGCAAATTGGTTGGTTCAAGGCAGGAAGTGCATTGAACTTGATTGCGAAAAATGCTGCTTCATAAAAAGGAGTTCAGAGTTCTATGACAAGGGTTGGCCATTGTGGCCAACCCTTTTTTTTATTGTGACGTCGCCCCTACGGGGCTTGCACACTGAGCGAAGCCGAGGTGTGATGTCGCGCCGATGGAGCTATTTGGCATTATTCCCCTCGGATGAGGGGTGCCCATTGGGCGGGGTGAGACTCGTACTTGTGATGCGATTGATATACATGTGAAGTATCATCAATGCAATGGAGAGTAGTGAAGGGATTGTCGAATGATCCTATACTGCTGTTTAGTGAGAGCATGGATTGCTGAACGACAATTCCATAGAGGAAGTATAAGATGGCAATACAGCCTATTGTAAACCACATTGACTTACGAACTATCATCCCTGACCAATTCCTCAGAAGAATCAAAGAACCCGCCATGATTGACAGAGCAATACCTTGCAATATGACCATCCTTGAGAGAATTGCTTGATTCGCCATTCCGGCCAAATCTTTCGTGGGCATGACTTTGAATAATGCCGGTGCAACCCCAAAGCCAAACATGATGAGGGAACCAACAAATATCATTATTCCCACATAGAGTAATGTCGATGGGAGTATGAATCGAGTTTCAGGATGTTTAAAAAACAGCTGAATCTTTTGCTTGTATGTTTGTTTGTCCATGCCAACAATTTACCCAATTTTGCAATCTCAATTGATACAGGAAATTATATGAAAACTTTTATCATATGTCTCATAGTACTTGGATCTACAGCTTTGTCCGGACAAGAAAAGCCACAAATCATCTATGTGTTTGATCCACTGTGCGGTTGGTGCTATGGATTTTCACCTGTCATAAAAAAGGCCTATGATACATATAAAGAGAAGGCAGATTTTAAAGTGATAACTGGTGGTATGGTTATAGGTGATCAAATTGGACCTATTGGAAAAATTTCTGAATTCCTTAAAGGAGCCACCGCAAGAGTTACTCAAAGAACAGGAGCAGTGTTCAGTTCACTATTCTTGGATACCATTCTCACAGAAGGTACGCAGATTCTAAGTTCAATGGAGCCATCGATTGCAGTTCAGATTTGTAAGCAACAACAGCCAGATAGATTGTTCGAATTCATATCTGCTTTACACACAGACATCTATGTCCATGGTCTCAAGACCGCTATAGCAAAGGATTATGGGAGATTAGCTGAAAAAATGAACTTTGATATAAATAATTTTATAAACAATATACAAAATGAAAAATATAAAATACTCGCTCAAGAAGACTTTCAGAATGGGAATGCATTGAATGTTGATTCGTATCCTGCCGTACTAATGAGGTATAAAGGGGAATTTAGGGTTATTAGTCAAGGATATGTTGATTGGGAGGAATTGTCAAAGAAAATTTCAAACGCAATAAAACAATAATGAAATTGAAGTCGCGTCCTAGCGCGCATTATTATATTGATTAGTCGAAATGGTGCAGAAGCAACTCTGTATCAGTTTGTTACGGTTATTAATTAATAAATAAAATAATATAAATACGTTTTTTAACAAGAAAACAGCCAAACTTAAATAAAAGTATAGTATTTATTTGCATATATCATCTCTTTTTTGTAGTTTTGCGATTGCAATTCGGCAATACTCAAATTGTAAGTGTGAAAAAGATAGAACTAAGAGGAGTATCTTTTTCAAAAGAGCATGTCAAGGGTCTCTTGTGAGATGATATTCATCAGGGAACAAGCTCTAAAATTTCAATAAGAGAATACCCATGTGTGGCTTTGCAATTACAAACACATATGGATTGCTGTCTTAATCGTATTCTTACACCACAAACACAGAGGTCTACAATGGCTTTGCAAGCTCTGAATGGATTCGATGATGAATCCCAAAACCAAAATGATGGAAACGGTCATGTTTCCAAGAATGGCTCTTCAAATCCAAGCAAGGAGTCAATCATCCGTATTTTTGAAGAACAGATGAAATCAAGTGATCCGGAAGTCCGATTGAATTTCATCAAGGCATTATTGTCTGGTACAATCTCTTATGCACCAAAGCAGATTACTGACTATGCATTGAGCAGAATGCTGTTTATATCTGCTTATCATTCAGATGTAAAGGCAACCCAGGAGCTGCTTGCGAATGGTGTCAATGTCAATGAACTCGACATTGAACAGGGCATGACTGCTTTGGCTTTGGCTATGAATCATGCAGATCATGATTATATCGCTTTTCTCTTAAGCAAAGGTGCCGATCTCTTTGCAAAAATGGGAGATAAGGATACGGTTTTTGAATGGATCATGTATGAAGTAAGTGATACAACGCTCCAATGCATATTGGAAAACGCACCAACGATATGTTCTGATTTGATGAAGAATCCGGAGATATTTGATTCATGTATTGAAGATGGAAGGCCATCCAATATTGCTTTGCTTCTTCATCACTTCAAGCAGCAAGGAGTGATCGTGAATATTAATCCAAAGATTCTAATGCACCTTGCTAACCATGCCGATGCTGAGGTTGTACACAAGCTATGCGCACTGGGATTCGACATTGACATATTCGATGAATCCACGGTTAATGCTTTATATCTGGCCATCAAGACAGGAAATTCTGATATGGTATCTGAATTAATTTCGAAAGGAATTCTTACTCCTGATCATCGTCGTGGTGAAGTGGCCTTGCATTATGCCATATCATCAGAGAGAATTGATATAATCCAAAAACTTATCGCTCTGGGCATAGATGTGAATGCATGTAATGAAACAGGTGCCTATCCCTTATTGCTGGCTGCAGAGACTGGTAATCCATTACTGTTTGACATCATCATGGAACAAGCTCCTGAATTGAGTAACCATGATCTTGATGAACTCATTGATGCAATGAACTTTATGATGAAAATTCTCCATCCAGAGATCATTGATACTCGTGATGCCAAGAATCCTGCAGTGCTCAATCAAAAAGGAATAGATTATGATTCTCAAATTGATTCACAAATGCTGGAAAACATCTCACATGAAGATTGCATGAGTTTAATGAGAGATTTTCTTCAAATGGAATATGTGGCGGAGCAATGCATTTATGCAATCCAGAAACTTGGAAATATTGACATCAATCAAAAAAGTGAAGATTATGGTTCTCTTTTGCATTTCGCGGCATCAAAGAACTTGATATATGCGATTCGAGTATTGCTCAAACTTGGTGCTGACATTAATTCAATGAATGGAAAGTATGCTGAAACACCATTGATGACTGCAATCAATCATAAGCAAAAGGAAGCCGCGATGTTACTCATTGAATTGGGAGCAGATTGCGAACTGGAAGGTGAGTTTAAAACCTTGCCATTGCTTGAAGCTGTTGAGCGATTCGACATGGATCATAGAGTTGTCATTGAATTGCTTCGTGCGGGAGCTCATGATCATGGATTGATCTTCGTTGCAGATAACTGATATAAAAAAATAACTCCGGGCTCCCATGATTTCAGGGGAGGGAGTCCGAGAGTACTTTGTTCACATTAGGAGAATATTTATGAAAAATAGACTGACAAAATCAAGAGCCATTTACTCGGTTAATAGAGCATTGCCTATCCCAGAAGCAAAGGAATTAGATCTTCTAGAAATTGAAGAAATTGCATCACACCTTATGAATGAGGTGCAAAGAATGTATCCACATATACAATATGTGCGAAACTTATTGGAAAGATTCAATTCATCAGATATTTCGATCTTGCTTAATGATGAAGGCAATACCCTTTTGCATACATGCGCATGGCATAACCATGCTGAGATTATAGAAATGATTCTTGAGCATCCTATTGGCTTCAATATCCTGGATATCATGAATGAGCATGAGGAAACTGCATTATGTATTGCACTTGAACAAGAATCTGCGGAATCAGCTGAGATATTGATTAGATCCGGAGCAAATCTTCACATTGGTACTATGCCACCATTGATTGCCGCAATAAAAAGTGATATGTGCGATATCGCTCAATTGCTTATCAATTATGATTGTGATATTCATGCAATGGAAACATTGAAAAGAACATCATTAATATGGGCAATAGAAAAAAGGATGATTCAAATTGCTTTGAAGTTGATTGAGATGGGTGCTGAACTTGATCACATAGATTTTAATGGTGATACTGCATTGATCAAATCTTGCAGGCAGCCTGCTTGTGAAAGCATCATCTCTGCCTTGCTACAAGCCGGTGCGAATACTCGCATTCCCGATCGCGATGGAAGATTACCCGGACAGATTGCTCAATCATGGGTGAGAAAAAGACATCCGGAATTAAATGGCAATAAACAAATCTTACAAAAATCGTATATGAATATGCTGCTTGCAATGCGCGAAGAAATGGAGGAAATATGGTGAGTAAATTTGAACAAGAAATCAGAGATCATGTAGCTTCTTTGACCGATGATGAAAAGAAAACCTTAATCATTTCTGAATGCATGAAATCAAGTCCTCGATCTCATGTCATTGAGATATATGTCAATCTTGGTTTACCTTTTGACTATGTAAATAAAAAAGGTGCGGGAATTCTCCATATTCTTTCCAGAAAGAAGGAACATGAACTCATTCGCATGTTCATTGAATTTGGTGCAGATGTCAATGCTAAAAATAATGATAATGAGACGCCATTACATATAGCAACATCTCGTGGCAATCTTAGAACAATGCAAGTACTAATTGATGGTGGAGCAGATTTAAATCTGCATGACAAAGCTGGCAATACTCCTTTAATGCGAGCATGCATCAATGAAAAACTTGTACAGGCTATGTACTTGCTTTTGAATAGTGGAGCTGACATGTTTTCTAGCGGCATGCAATATGGGCGTAATGCAGGACACTCCATTATTGAACAAAATAATTATCGGTTGATGAGGAATGTACTCTTTGAGATTGGTTTCTTTTCCAGAGCTGATCAATATGGCATGATGCCCATACATTTGGCAGCCTCGAGGGGGCATCTTGATTGCTTGAAAGAATTTAGAAAACATGACCATGATCTAAATACACAAAATGAAATCAATGGTGATACACTTTTTCATTATGCAGTACGATGTGGTCAACCTGTCATTATTCACTATCTCTATGAACATGGAGCCAATGACTCAATTCCCAATAATGATGGTGAGTCTGCTCGAGAATTGGCTGAACGAATGCAATGGCCCAAAGTCATTGAAGCAATGAGAAATACAATGCAACATGGATCTGCAGTATCTAATAATAAACAAAAAGTTTCTACAATCAATCGGGAGAAAACCATGAAAAAAAATGTGGCTACAACACCTAAAAAGAAATCAAACAAACATCTTGATGGAGATGTTAATGAAAGATCGATTTCAGAATCATGTGAGAAGGACATGAGACATTATCAACAGATTATAGCATCTCTCACAAGTGATCATACATCCCATCAAGTAATGCGAAGAGCATTGAAAGAAATCAAGAATTATGATATCAAGGATAATGAGGGGAAGACATTAATGCATCATGCTGCGATACATCAGTCAGGTACACTCACGATGTATTTGATTGCTAAAAATGCGAATCCACATATCAAGGACAATCTCAATAGAACTCCATTGATGTATGCTATCTTATCCGGTGAAGCGAATCTTGTAGAAATGTTGATGAAACTTGGTTATGATATTCATGAGACAGATATCATGAACAATTCACTGTTTGTGATGGCTCATTGGATGGAAATGCATGCATTGGCTGAAAAACTCATGACGGAAGGAGCTGATTTAAGGGGATTGAGATGAGAGTTGATGTCTCGATGATACTTCAAGGGGAAGAAGCTCATTGAACATGAAAAAGGGTATGCAAATTTGTTGCATACCCTTCTTTCATATTATGCTTTCAAGTGAGGAAATCGCTTTCTTACTCCTGGAGAGGCTAAATCCCAAGCAGTTTCACCAATGATTGTATAGGCATATTTATCCGCACCATATTCAAGTAGCCATTGAATACTCTTCATGTCTTCCCTAATACATGCCCAATGGAGAGGGGTGATTTTATCCTCGGATGTGATATTTGGATCGGCATCCAGTTGTAAGAGTGACTTTACAGCAATAGGATTTTCGCCCGCAATTGCGATATGAAGACATGACCATGAGTGAACATCAAGATCTTGAACTGATGTGTCTGCTCCCAAACCCACAATATGTGTTACGATATCTGCATCACCTGCAAATGAAGCAAACATCAATGGGGTTTTGGTAGAATCTCCCATGTCATTGATATCAATGCCATGTTCAACAAAAAAATCGACATATCGTGCATCATTTACCATTCCTGCATAGTGAATGGGTTTTAGACCGCTAGAATTTAATGTGTGAATGTCACCTGAGCACTCACGAAGCGCTTTGAGTTGGCGATACTTATTATTGCGAACTGCATAATGCATAGCCGATTCTCCCTCATCGGATAAAGCATTCATATCTGCTTTTCCTAATGAAAGAGATTTAATGATTGGAATGGAAAGTTCATCGCTGGCGCTCATGTTCAACAATAAGACTGTGCACTCTTCCGAGTTATACAATCCGGACTTGATCAAAGATGCATGTGATATACTCATGGCTATTCCTGAGATAATGATAAAAACCCTGATGAATTTAATCGGGCATATGGCGTGTAAACGCTTAAAATCCAAATGTATTGTTGATTTGTTGTGAAATATTATAGTAAAAAATAAAAATATAAAGAAATTCTAAACCTCCCAAAAATATTTCTAACTTTATTTAAATGGCTAAATATTTCAAAATATGACAAAAGACAAAGAGTATGAGTTATACGTAAGTCAAAGAGTTAAAAAAAATTGTATGAAAAATAAAATTTTCCTTGTTTTGTATTAAAAATGTTTTTAGATTTGCATTCAGGAGTATGAAACAACTGGAACCATGAATCTGGTTTTGGGAAATTCAAGGGCGGATAAATGGCGGGAAAGGAAGCGCTGCCAATATGAAAGGTATGAAGATTGGCGAGCATTGAGGAGAAAGAAAAAGTTTGTGACCAGAATTGCCAATACAGGAAGCAAAGAGTCACGGATGTGTTGGAAAGGGTTAGACTAGCATGGTAAGCCATGGGTTGGTATCATGCGGGGAAACCAAGAGAAAGAAAAAGAATTGATTGAATTACATCCAATGTATGAAATGATACAAAAGCAGATGCATTGCAATCAGGGAATGGCAAAAGTAAATATAGGCATTATGATTATCTATAAAACATACATATTGATCCCAAAACCTGCTCATCACTTGAGTAGCGAAGAGATTATGCCCTTGGATGATTATGCGCTTCCATATCATGAAAGGACAATTGTGCTACCAATAGAATCTATTCCAATAGGGTTTTATTCACAAATTGAATTAAAGAAGTATTAGTGACTAGTGACTGAGATATGAAAAGAATAGTCAGAATTACATAATGATGTCTATTCAGAAACTTTGCCGAACCATATAATTAACTAATTTTTAACTTTATTAAAGGACAATATTTATGCAAAAAGTAAACAAAAAAATATATGTAGCACCGACCGATATTGCGGTGCATAATTCATGCAAACATGCAACCAAACTTGAATTGGAAAGAGCATGTGGACATTTACAGCTTATCATTTATCCTGATCCATTCGTGGATGCGCTTCAAGAAAAAGGAATCAGATTCGAGAGAGAATATCTAGTTGCAGAACTGGATAATGGAAAAACAGTTGCACAGATTGGAGGAAATCCAAATGATCATAGAATTACTGTGTATGATAATATCCAAACAGCATTGAATGCACAACCTGATATCATTTATCAAGCAACATTGGAATATGAAGTGACCGATGATATCATTATCAAAGGAAATGCAGACTTCATCGAAAAACAACTTGATGGATCGTATATCATTGTTGACACGAAATTTGCAAGAGAAACAAAAGCAGTTTCCATAATTCAAATTGCCACATATTCAGAACTTCTCAGATATCTCACAGGGACAAAACCTGAACTGATGGCAATTCAGAAACCAAATGGGGAAAGAGACGAATATCGTTATGATGATGTTTCTGCTGTTTACTCATCCATTAAACTGGATGTGATTTCCACTATTGAACAATTTAGATCTGACTCAGCTGGAAAAGATGGAGATCGTGTGTATGAAGACATTGTTCCAGAGCCATGTGATCATTGTTCAATTTGCAAGTTTAATTCTATCTGCGATGAACAGCGAAGAAATGCCAGCCACTTGAGTTTGGTTGCTGGAATGACAACTGACTATACCGAAGTGTTTGAAAGTGAGGGTATGTCTACTTATGATGAAGCAGCCCAAGCTCAATTACCATTTCCATTCACTCAAGGAATGAAAATTAAGACAAAAGAGCAAGTGGAAAAGCTTATTAAACAAGCACAACTTCAGAAAGAGTCAGAAGCGGGAGTAATCGTTAGAGAATTCTTACCTATTGAAGTCAATAGGGGATTGAATATGCTTCCAGAACCACATGTGGATGATCTCTATCTTGATTTCGAATATGACCAAATGATTGGAGATAGAGGACTCGCTTATGTGACGGGTTGGAGATGCAATGGAGAGTATACTTTCCATTGGGCAAATAATGAAGTAGAGGAAAGAGCGGCTTTCTTAGCCTTGATTGAGAAACTGAAAGCAATCACCAATTGGAATCCTCAAGCCCAATACTTTGATGAAAGCCCGATGCCTGAACATACTGATATGAAATATGTGGATTGCACCATTCTCTATTCCGGACCCCATATTTTTGCTTACTCTCATGCAGAGTCAACAAATATCAGACGCTTGTCTGAAAAATATGGACAAGAAGAATTCTGCAAATTTTTAATAGATGCTCATGTTATTGTGGATCTACGCAAGATCATTAAAGAATCCATGCAAATTGGAATTGAAAGCTATGGATTAAAAGAACTTGAAGAGTACATAGCGCAGGAAAAAGGATTCCAAAGAAATGTGCCTCTCGATCGAGCCATAAAGCACAGAATTAGCATTGAAGTTCATCTTGAAAAAGGAGAAGTAGATGAGATTGATCAATATAGTGTTCAAAATGGAGGTGTAATTGAAAACTCAAAAGACTTTGTAATCAGATATAATGACGACGATTGTAGATCACTTGAATATATTCAAAAAATGCTTGAGGAAGATTTTTCTCAATTGAATGCTCAAGGACTAGTTCAGAGACCGGTTCTTACAATCAAGAGGAAAAATATACATCATGTTGAGTATCAGGATGAACCTCTTTTGTCAGAATTACTTGAGGCCTTTTCGCCAACAACATTAGTATCTCCAACTGAAGTGCAAAAACTACTGTTTAGCACCTTGGAATTCTTTAAAAAAGAAGCAATTGCAGATTGGATTCAGAATATTGAATTGAGAGAAGGTGATCCATTTGTTGTCTATAAGAATGAATTGGTTCTGGGTTATCCAATTGGAAATCCTGAATATGATAGTGGAGAAAAAACCATGAAACTCACATTTGAAAAACAAGAGTGTGACTTCGTTGGAGATAGGTTTACTACATATGAAGGAAATCGAGAATTCAAAGGAATGCTATTAGAAGTGGAATATAGTCCATGTGGAAATTACATGAGCGCAATATTCAAATTGCACAAGGACTTTACATTTGATAATCCGCCATCAGAAATTCCTATGATGTTTCTCTACGATGGAGAATACATAAAGATTGATGATAAGAAAGAGCGATTGCTTCAGATTATCAATATGTATAAACAACTGAAGATGGATGGACAGCAAATTGAAGTAAAGTTTCCATTAGCATTGCAATTTCTTGAAAAGCAAGCAACACAATACAACATTGATATCAATACTGTATTGAATTCCGGAGATACTGCTGCCGAAGAGCTATGTAAAAGAGTCGAACACATGAATGACTCTTTGTTATGTCTACAAGGACCTCCGGGTACCGGAAAATCATATTGCATCAAAATGCTTGTATCTCATATACTTAGCAAATATCCGGATGCAAAAATTGCCATTACCGCAAATGCACATGCTGTTCTTTTGGAGATAGCTGGAAAGATCATAGAACAATTAAAAAGAGATGGAGTTAGTGCTACGATCAGACAGAAATTGCCGAAAGATAAGATCACTATTGGAAGTACAACATTTAATGGACAAGGATATTCAATATCATATGAACAATATGATGATAGTAAAAAAGAGCCGGGATATAATGATGAAAAAGTAGGTGCTATTCCATTCCCAAATATCACGATTGGAAGCACTTTTATGTTTGCAAAAAAACATCATCATCAAGCATATGATTATATGATTATCGAGGAAGCCGGACAGCTTACAATCGTTGATACTCTTATCATGTGTGATGTTGCAAAGAATCTCATCATGGTTGGCGATCAGAATCAACTACAATCACCAATCAAAGCAAAGAATCATTATGGCGCAGAGATTAGCGGATTGCAATATTACATTGATGGAAAAATCGTTACTCCTGAAAAAGGTGTATTCATCAGTGAGACAAGAAGAATGCATCCTGATGTTTGTGACTTTGTTTCAACATTGTTTTATGAGAGAAGATTGAGCGGCATACCATTTCTGCAACAGCGTGCGATCACTTCAGAAAATCATGATCTCTATACAGGATCTGGATTACGATTGATGGAAGTGGATCATGTAGGACAAAAGACAAAGTCTGAAGCAGAAGTAGATCGTATTATAGACATTGTAACAGATGTGTTCAATCCTCTGAATCAGTATAAGTATTCAGATGAAAATGGAACCACAAATATTACAATATCTGACATGATCATTATCACTCCGTTCAATAATCAAAGGAAGCTCATAAAGAAAAGATTGAAAGCGTTGCAAGATTCTGCGATGCAAAGTATTCAAATGGGAAACGTAACTCTTGCAGAAGAATATGATAATATTGAAAGGAGATTGAATGAATTGAAAGAACAAGCTGATAATTTGCGAGTTTATACTGAACGAAGAGATGATGCTATAGCTCGGCAAGTACAGAGAACCATCACATTGAATCAAAATAGAATAAACAGTATACATACTGATTATCCTAATCTTATTCAAGATCTTGCATCGACTAAACAACAGTATGATGATATCAGAGAGGAATATGGACATCTCCTTTTCGGAGAAATCCGATGTGGCTCAGTAGATTCATTTCAAGGCAAAGAAGCTGCTATAGTGCTCTATTCCACTGTTGCATCGGATATTGAATCTGCTCCACGCGGAATGAGTTTTATCTTCTCACCGTATAGAATCAATGTTGCGGTTAGTCGAGCAAAAGCTTTGTTCATAATGATTGCAAGTCCCAAACTGTTTGATGTGAGATGCAAAACACCTGAGCAGATTAAGCTTGCAAATGCGTTCTATCACTTTAAAGATTGTGCAACAAAAATTCAATAATAGTAAAAGGATATATACTTCATGTATGCCAACTCTCAAGAGCTTTTTGAAGCCAAAGAGCGAATATTCGGAACGGAAAACTATACTGACAATGCCATTCGCATGCATCGAGCCATCTCTTGGCTCTTTGCATGTGAGAATGGCGAGAATGTTGACTTGTCTTTTTTATCTGCATGGATTGGTTTTAATTCTTGCTATTCAGTTCCACCTGAGAATGCCGGTGAAACCGAGAATGCACGCATGTGGAAATTTCTCCATGATGTCATTGATCAAGATGAACAGCGTTTGATTGCATCTTATGTATTCGATGAACAAATTGGATTGATTGATATATTGATGAGCAATCAATATTTATTCAAACAATTCTGGATATCTGTTCATGTTCAAGAAGAAGGTTGGGATGATGAATATGAGATTCAATATGCGCGAATGCTCGTTGATAGAGATCAAAGGAATGCTCTGAGTCATTGCAATGCAATCATTCAAAGAGTATATGTTTTGAGGAATCAAGTAATACATGGTGGTGCTACATATGAAAGTAGTTTGAATAGAGAGCAGATGAAAATCTGTAATCAATTCATACATGGTCTTTTGTTACGCATTATCAATGTGATGATACGGAAACCCAATCATGATTGGGGTTCGACTAATTATCCGCCTTTGACGGGGATGTGATGATGTCACTCCATTAAGGGCGTTCATCCCCAGACTAATTCGGGTCTGTATTCGAAGTGCATGGTATCATAGTGATACCATTTCCCGCCCCAGATAAAACCGTGTTTTTCGAAGATGTCAACAATGCCTTGTGGAATGACATTACGATATGGAATTACTTTGCTTTCATCAGTGCATTTACAATCCCATTGCCAATAATGAGAATGCTTGGTATTTATGTCCATTGTGATGCCAAAACTGTGAAAGCTAATGCGATTGGTGCCGGCGATATTCCGCCAATTGAATGTTCCACCGATATTTGATATATACTTTTTCCAATCCGGATGATCATCCAATTCCTTTGAAATATCCATCACTCTTTTATGAATGTCATTCACAGTGGAAATACGAATCATTTGTCTTGCTGTTTTCGGACACCATACTACTGTGGTTAACTTCTTCATAACCTCGTTTTTTGATGTTCCATAGATCGCCTTGAATATCCCTTCATGTCTGATTCTGCCTGGATCATAATATTGTTCAATCGGTGTTGACAAAATACCGCGCCGATACTTGTATGCAAACATATCCTCTATGTCAGGGTTATCAAGTAATTCTTGAGGACTCTTCTTCTTTCCATCATCATACATGAATGAATCCCCATTCTTGCAATACACCCGATTGTTTTCATACTTGGTGATCTGTGAATAGTATTTCATGAGTATGCGAACAGGATCGGGAATCTGTGCATGAAGAGATGTGCTTAAGACAATAAGAAAAATGAGTGATTTCATAATGTTGAAATGAGAAATGAAGAAATGGAATATTATCACCCCATCGGAGCATCATCATGGTAACCCCATCGGAGCGTCAACATGGTAGCCCCATCGGAGCATCATCATGGTAGCCCCATCGGAGCGTCAACATGGTAGCCCCATCGGGGCGACATCACATTAACGCTGTGCCATCGCACCCCGCCCTAAAGGGCACTCCTCATCCGAGGAATATCATCTTTGAATGTATACATCCACTTTGTACTATGATCGAAGTCGAGGTTTTATTCTTCCACTTCCTTTATCATTCGAACAATTGTTGTTTCGCCTCACAAATCTTCAAATGCTTTGATCAAACGAATGTTTTCTTTCTCGACTTGTGTGAGCAAATGTGATACATCATTGTGTTGAGGTTTATACCAAGGCTTCTTGGAAAAATGATTGTGTAAATCACTTCGCTTGAAAATATAGCCATGTCTTGCAAAGATTTCATTGCGCATGATGACCAGAACTTCTTTTGAAGTGTAACGCAAATCATTTGCTGTCAACAATTGGTTGGATGCCTCCGGATATTCACCCTGAACACCTCCTGAATATGTAGAGCGAGGTGAGTCTTGTTCTACAATCTGCGGATCCGGAATAGATGTTTTTTGTCGAGACAATTCTTCTTCTTTTTGCTGTAAATCCAATTCCATTTGTCGGAGCTCTTGTTCTTTCTCAGAAAGTTCTTCAGAGCGATCAAGAGTTGTTTCGTATTGCTTTAAATCAATACTATCATCATTTGAAGTTTTTGCTTCCCGACAAGCAGAGATTGAGAAAACACAAATGAAACATAATGCGTATAATAGTCGCATAAACACCTCAAAAAATAGATACCCAGATTGATTGATGCCCCTGTATAGCATCATCATGTAAAGAAAAACTGGAATGTTATTTTATAATCAGAATTGGAATACTTTTTATTCCATCAGTCATCATGATTTCCATTGACCATAATCCTGATGACATCTTTTCAGTTGAGAATGAAAGCGTATAGGAACCCGACATCATGAATCCTTCATGGAGAGTAATTGTCTCAACTGGATTGAATGCATTGCGCATCTTTACGCTCACCTGACCTGGTTGATGTATTCCAATGTCAATATTTCCGAAATCTTGTAATGGATGAGGATATGGTCCTGAAATCAAACCGGGAACAGTTACAATCTCACTGCGTAGTACGACATCACAATTCGTTTCTGTTTTTCCCAGTATCTGTACTCCTATACCAGACAATGGAATTAATTTTTCCGAACATCCATAATATATTCCAACCGTATCTCTTTCCATCGTGTCAATATCATTCGAAGCAATCAAGGGATGATAGCATATTGCGAGTGCATTCTTCTCGCCGGGCTTTAATATAAGTGGCATTTGAGAAACAGGAATGCTGAATGCGAGATTCCTTGACATGAATACATGTGGTATGATGATTGGAAATCTACCTGTATTTTCAATCACGATCGTATCACATTTCGTGATTCCCAATCCGGTTGAGTCAAAATCAACAAATGAAATATCATTGTTTTCAAGATCTCGAATCTTAATAGTAAGACCTGAAACTGAATCAGAAAGCACTCTGCGATTACCCGCTTTATCCATTATGATGATTGTATACTTGGCATCCTGAAATTGATCTATGATTGAAACGGTGACAGTGGCACGATCACCATTTTGTTTGATATCAATATCACAATTAATCGTTCCATTTTGGTCCACGCTAATGCTGTCCAAACCAGAATCAATGAGAGTTTCATCACTAATGTAAAATGTAACAGGAATTCCGCAATCACTTTTGTCTGCAGTGATTACAGGTGGCGTGATGTCGGCATTTGTTGTTACCAAGACATCCACGAGATGTCTTGATGCACAAGCATTCTCAAGAATGATCCGTGCAGAATTTTCTCCAATTGAATCACCGATTGCACAAATAGAAATATCGACTGACTTTCCGGGTGGAATCGTGATTGGTAATGTTGAATTGAGTCTTACGGAAACCGATCCTGCATCTTCAATCTTGATGCGATCAATCACCTGAGGAAACTTCCCTGTATTTGAAACCGTGACCGGAAAACAGAACTCTCTTTTGATCGGACCATCCTTTCGAATCGAAACAGGTATGGAATCACCATCAACCGAAACCGTGAAGCCCGGCAAATCGAATTGTTTACGTGTGGAATATCCTGCTGAATCTTTTGCAATCAATATAAATGATGCATCCGAATAAGTATCAATGATTGTAGCATCAAATGCCACTGAGTCCGGATATCCGATAATATCGCCTATGTTCACCTGCACATTTTGTTGTGATTCCACCTCGATGCTTTTGATTCCTGAATCAGTGGAAGATGAATCATGAACCATCCCACGAATTGAATTGCAGTCTTGCTCTGAGGTCACATTGGGTGGCCTAAAATCGAATAGCGTAAAACTCATCCCACCGATATAGCCATAGGAATTTGCCGGACCATATCCATATACATAAATGCCAATTGGCTCGGGTGCTGAAATGGTATGCACACCATCATTGATTTGAATTGTTGCATAGAAAAATCGTGAGCCACCGATGCGAGTGAATCCCCCTGAGGGAATGGTCGCACCATCCAAAACCACTTTGTCGATGACTGTTTGGGGTGCAACAATATTCACATATTGAAAATTGTATACTTTTACTCGCTCAAAATTTGAATTCAATTGAACTGCTTGCGCACTGATGAATCGATAAGAAGGTAGAAATTGCTCATATGGTGGAATCATCATCATAAATGGATCGCTATCAGCAAGACCTGTATTTCCGGTGGATGATGTTTTCTTATACTGCGCCACCATGAATGGTTTATCGCTGTACATTTCAGAGGCTTTTGTTAATCTTCCAGAGAAATATTGTCCGGCATTCAATGTTGCAATGCGATTGGAATCAACATAAATAACTGTGCTATCCATTGCCGCAAGCACCCGATACACATCCCATCCTACTGGTGATGCATTCTGTGGCAAAGGATATGGAGTGAGAAAAGCACTTTTTCCATAATTGGTGGTTGGTACCATTTGCTCAACAAGACAATCCCTTGAATTCAAATCAAAACCACCATCTTGGGGAATGCGAGCGCGCTGATGACCTGCAAATACCGCAATCGGTTTATCTGAACTGATATTCGTGCCGGTCAAATCATAATTGATGCTTGTATTCGGAAGGGATTGCACCAAATACACATCGCCTTTATTGAGTACAATAGGAGAGGGATTTCTTCCACCAAATAACATGGGAGCTGTCGGAGAAATCGTAATCCGGGTATTGTCTTCCACTGCTACGATTGCACACTGCGAAGGCGTACTTCCGACGGATAATCTCCCAGTTCTGTCATCAATGATATTATCCGAAGGATAGGACATCACATAATAATCTTTCTCGAGTGCAGGTCTTGGCAAAACCAAAAAAGCATCGCTGGTTGTCCATGCTTGATTCAAAGCATAGACCATCACATCATTATCCGTTTCCACTTTGAATGATTGAGCGGCTATCTTTTCTGTTTGTCCCCCATCGGGCAATAATTCATTGCTATTATTCACACCCACTAATTCAAAACCATCCCACATCACACTGAATGAATAGATTTGTGTTGGATTGGAAATCGTGAAATTGCGGATATATTGTCGATTGAAAATATCTCGATAGGTGATTTTCCCCGTTGTTGGAACCTCTGCGGCGATGAATATGTAGAGAGAATCCGAACGCCTTTCAAGATCTGCAGGAGAACCGGGAATGGATCCTACTCCACGATGGATATTCGGAATGAATGTCAGCCAAAACTCTTTGCCCTTACTGTTTCCACCGCCTTGTGCAAGTATCGGACATACTTCCAAAAAGGAGAAAATGGAAATCAATATGATGAGAATTTTGTGCATTAACTACTATTCAATATGTAAAAAGTGGGCTTAGTGACGAGAAAGGCATGACATTTGTGTGAAATTTACCCAATCTCGATTAACTTGACATCAATGAATAACACCATTTTTATAGTATTGTTCCAATTGTTTCTTCTGCTCGAATCCATTCAGGCCCAACAAGGACTAATAATGGATTCCATTGTGGTGGAAAGAGAAAAACAATCACTCTCTACCTTCAATCGCTTCAGACTCGATTTCATCGGCAATTTACGCGATGGGGAGTATATGACCATATCCCGTTTGCAAGTCGGTGAGGAAACTGATGCTTGGTCCTTGGACAAAGCAGAACTAGCTTTGAGAAGATCAGGTTTGTTCCAATCGGTGAGAATAGAAATTGATACGGTGGATAGTAGGCATTGCACACCATATATCGTTGTTCGTGAAGAATTACCAAATTATGGTCCCGGATTCCTGGCCAATATCGGTGGCGGAGAATCAGCTTTGGGAGCCAGATTTGAGTCGAAAAGACTATTCGGTCATGCCATGGATATGCTGCTGGATATTCGCAATCGTACAGAACTCGGCATCGGAATGCAGGGAATTATGGGATTTCATTGGAATACGGCTTTTGATGTGCCACTTAGCTTGGGTTTCAATCTTCGTTCACACTCCCTCACCACTGAATTGAGTTTGGATATTTCCAAAACTCCAAATCCCACAGGTGGCATATTCTATGGTGCACGGTTCAATAGCGGACAAGGCATTGATTTTGTATTTAATGGCGAAAACCCTCAAAAAATCTCATTTGAAGCACAAGAAGTATCCGCTTGGGGTGGATGGCTCCTGCCTCGACGTGATGATCTTTTCTTTACGCTTCATGTGAACTCCAAGCAAGCAGAAAGAGGAAATGTAAAAACAGTACAGGCATTTGACAATACGCAATCAGTATTATTGGGTTTTGGCTCATTGGCAGATCGCACCATTACCTTGAATGAGCGCGATATTCCAATTGGAGCATGGGGAACCGCCGTTTTGGGTAGAATTATGCCATTCAATGGGAATTCAGGCAATTCCTATTATTATGTTGGTGGATTTTTGGAACAAAGCGCTCTCATGCTGAAAAATCAGCTCTATCTTGCCGGTTCTGTTTCTGCGGGAAGTGGTATATCACAAGGAACTCCTGTCAATACGGCGTTGGAGATTGATGCCGTCGGACATTGGATGTCGATGTCTAATATGGCAATTATTGGCTTTTTTAGTCAAAGAAGTGTATGGAATTGGGATGGCTTCAGACAATTGACATTGGACAATGACAATGGGGTTCGTGGAATTCCGCTCAATCGTCGATTTGGTTTGAATCGCATGGCAGGGACCTTGGAATGTCGTGCAGATTTATTCGCTTTGCCAATGAATCTTCGATTGGGAGCGACAGGATTTGTGGATGCAGGAACAGTATGGAATGCCGGAGATCCGCTATTTGGAACACAATGGTCATCTGCATTGGGATTGGGATTGGTGATTTCCGGTGACAATATCGCCGGGCTTCAATCATTTCCATATCTGCGTATTGAATATGCGCACGGACTTCAGGAACAGTCTTATAGTGGTATTGTGTTATCGACTTCATTCGCAATTTCCACCATAAAAAAACATGGTTATGCTCTTCCGAAACAAATCGGATTGGGAATTGATACCGAATAGGTGATTACGCATGTTCTTTGCGTAATTTTGAGCAACTTTCATGTGTTAAAGATTCAACTATGAACCATAGATTTTTCAAATTACTCCAAATACTCATCATTGGATTTTTTGCATTGATTCTCCCTGAATCAAAAGCAAAAAGTCCGGGTTTGATTCCAAAGAAGAGTACCGATAAACCCGTCCCAAGAATCCTGAAACTCTTGACTCCCGATGAATCCGGAGTACATTTTACCAATATCGTACCCGGTGATCCTGAACTCAAGCCGGAGAGTAGATTATTTACAATTGCCAGTGGCGGTGTTGCTCTTGGTGATGTGAATGGTGATGGTTTGGTGGATATATATCTCACTTGTTTTTTGGATAAAAACAAACTTTATATCAATAAAGGGAATTTGAAATTCGAAGAAGCGCCTGCATCTGCGGGTGTTTCGGACTCTTCTGGATTTGGGTTTGGTGCAACGATGGTTGACATCGACGCTGATGGAGACCTTGATATATATGTAACCAAGTACAATAAAGAGCCAAACAAATTATTTGTCAATGATGGTAAAGGGAATTTTGTTGACAAAGCCAAAGAATATGGTCTTGATAGAGCAGCAAATGGCATTCAATCCACTTTTTTTGATTATGACTTGGATGGGGATCTTGATGTTTTAATCATGAATAATGGCATCCATAAATTTGGTCATCGTCATGTTGGTGTCACACCTTCTATGATGCGCAACAATGGTGATGGAACATTCAGTGATGTCTCCGCAATGTGCGGCATCGATCATAAAGCATTTGGATTGAGTGCTACAGCTTCTGATGTCAATAATGATGGTTGGCCCGATGTATTCATTGCAAATGATTTTGAAGAAAAAGACTATCTATACATCAATCAGCAAAATGGAACATTCAAGAGACAGACCAAAGACAGCATTCCGCATACTGTGACATTTGGCATGGGCAATGATGTTTCTGATTTCAACAATGATGGATGGAATGATATGATTGTCGTTGATATGTTGCCTGAGAAGCATGAACGACTCAATACACAGTTTCTAAATTTTTCAACATTTAGCAATACTTTTGATTCTTCTCAATTTGTACAAAATGTGTTGCAACTTAATCGAAGAAATGGTCGATTCAGTGATGTAGCACAACTTTCAGGTGTTGAAGCAACCGAGTGGAGTTGGAGCTCATTCTTTGCCGATTTAGACAATGATGGATGGAAAGACATCTTTATCGCAAATGGACTGAAGCATGATATCATGGACCAGGATTTCACGAAGTATGGAATCACGCATGATGAGATGAAGAGAATCGGGATGGTGAAACAACCCGAAGAAAAAGATTCGACACAGGAAAAAGGAAATATCGTTGAATATAGCACGCATTTTGATGTTGGAAAAGTTGTGCGGATGATTAATCGAACAAAAATCCCAAATTATTTATTCAAGAATAATGGTGACTTGACTTTCAGAAAAGTGTCCGATGATTGGGGGATGGACGTGTATTTCAATACTTGTGGTGCAGCTTATGCAGATCTAGACAATGATGGCGATTTGGAAATTGTCATTAACAATATAGATTCAGCGGCAATGGTTTATAAGAATATGTCGAGAGAAATGCAACTCGGCAATTATCTCTCATTCAGATGTAAAGGGAATACTGCAAATACTTATGGATTGGGTGCGACCATCAAAATCAGAATTGGCGATTCCATTCAATCATTTGAAATCAATGCCACTCGTGGTCTTGCCTCTTCAGTTGCGCCCTATGCTCATTTTGGTTTGGGAAAAGCTACTAAAGTTGATGAAGTGATAGTCACTTGGCCGGGTGGTGCAGTTGAAGTTCTGAAAAATGTCAAAGCCAATCAAATGATTACGCTTGATCAATCAAAGGCCAAGCTTCCCAAGAATACTCCGATTGCAGTCACTCCTTTGTTAAAAGAAATTACGAAAGATCCATCACTCGGTTTGAATTATGTTCACACGGAAAATGATTATGATGATTTTTTCCGTGAGCGATTATTGCCAAATAAATTGTCGATTCAAGGACCTGCACTTGCCGCGGGAGATATCAATGGTGATGGTATTGAGGATCTTGTTATTGGTGGAGCGCAAGGTTCACCACTTGTTATATACATGCAAAATGATCAGGGTCAATTTTCACAAATGCCAACACAACAATTATTCCTTGAAGATTCATCCTATGAAGATCAAAGTATTTTGATTGTTGATGTGGACAAAGATGGTGATCAGGATATCTATGTTGCCAGTGGCGGAAATGAGGATGCTGCTGATAAACCTGAATTGATGGAAGATAGATTATATGTCAATGAAGGGAAGGGCATGTTTAAGAGAGGTCTTTTGCCTTCTATGCGGGTCGGTAAATCTTGCGTTATTGGCGGTGATTTTGACAAGGATGGTGATTATGACCTGTTTGTAGGTGGAAGCAATATTCCAGGACATTTTGAAAAAGAACCCAGAAGTTTTTTGCTGTTGAATACGAATGGACATTTTACCGATGTGACAGAATATCTGGCGAATGGTCTTTTGCAATCAGGCATGATAAAGTCTGCCATTTGGACTGATTATGACAATGACAATGATTTGGACATCATCGCAGTCGGCGATTGGATGGGAATCAAAGTCTGGAAAAACAATTCCGGTGCATTCACAGAAGTGGCAAAAGAATCAGGACTGGACAGTACAAATGGTCATTGGCGGAGTATAGTCGGTGGTGATTTCGACAATGATGGTGATATTGACTATGTAGTTGGAAATCTTGGAACCAATACTCGATATCATGCGACCAGAGAATTTCCATTGGAGCTTCACTATAAGGATTATGATGAAAATGGCTCAGTTGATTTTCTACATGGAAGATATGAAGACTCAGTATTATATCCGGCTCGTCTTACCGCTTCATTGATTATCCAGATGCCAACACTACGATATAAATACCTTTTTGCTAAAAGCTTTGCCGATGCCAAACTTACAAGCATAGTTGGTGGAGATTCGAATCTATATTCAGGCGGCAGTAGATATGTATATGAAATGAACAGTCTTATGCTCATCAATGATGGTAAGGGTTCATTTACAACCAAAAGATTGCCTGTGATTTCCCAGATTTCACCAATCTATGGCATGATTGCAGAAGATATTGACAATGATGGAAATCTGGATTTGGTTCATACAGGAAACTTTTATGGTCCGGATCGCGACATGTGGCGTTATGATGCAGGAATTGGAATGGTATTAAAAGGTGATGGAAAACTTGGTTTCAAGGAATTATCGGTTAAAGAAAGTGGTTTTTATGTTCCCGGAGAGGGTAGAGCATTGATAATGATGCCTAGAGCAGACAAGAATTCATTGTTGTTATTATCTTCTGCAAATAAAGGAACACTACAGATCTTTGAAAAAACTTTGAATGCAAAAACAAGTTTGTTAAAGTTGGATCAATCAGAAATGTTGACACATGCCATCATTGAATATAAGAATGGCAAAAAGCGTCGCCAAGAGTTTCATAATGGATCCGGTCATTTGAGTCAAGGTATTCATGTATTGCAAGCAGATCCATCAATTTCCAAAATTTTGTTGTTTGACAGTTCAGGAAAGACTAGAACAATAACTGCAAAGATTAAATAATGGAATATATGAAACAATTAAGCCATGTTTTCATTTTAGTAACAGTCACCACATGAAAAATTTGTTTTTGATTCCAATGATCATGTTCATTGGTTGCTCCTCAATGAAAATACCAGATGATTATGCCAAACAATGGTGTGAATGTGTAGGAAATGCCAAAAATGATCATACAGTCATAATGGAATGTGATTCAGTACTTAATTATACATTTCGCATGGCAATGATTGCCCAAAGGGAAGTGATAGTCAAAAATCAGTTACCCATGGAGACTTATGCATTATACCTTAATGATTATACTCAAGGTTTGCATAAAATGAAGTCTGCTTGCATGGATTCATTGATAAAATCGGGTGTTTTGGATCGAGGTCACTTTGATGGTCAAAATGCTCTTCCAACATTACCTGTCATGCAGATGGAAAGAAAAAAATAAGCCGTATTATTTTTTTTCAATGGCTTTGAATTGTTATTGAGTTTTGTATATTGTATTCTGATGTAGCTCCTTATATCAGGACGATGGTGTTAGCCATCTTCTGTAAAGATGCATAAGCACTTGATTTGTATATACTTATATTATCTTATTATATAATTTATTTATCAAACTAAGAGGTTTACTATGTTAAAAGTTGCAAGACTTTATCAAGTAGCACTTGCGATTATTCTGACGCTTGGCGGGGTGTTTTTCACCCAAAGTGCCAATGCTCAGACTTATTGTACACCGGCCTATTGGGGTCACAGTTGTACTACAGGTCCGTATATCAACTGGATTACAAATGTAACGGTTGGTGGTGCCTCAAATCCTACACCTGCATGTCCTTATCCAACCTATTACACCTTTTTTCCTGGTGTAAGTTTCTCCATGTTGTCTGGTTCCCCTACTTCGGTCAGTGTTCAAACTCAGTTTTCTGATCCGACTTGGCCTGCTACATACAATGGTGGTGGTGGATTCAAGATGTGGATTGACATTAACCGTGATGGTGTTTTTAGTGATGTTCCTGCCGCTTCTGGTGGCGAATTGTTCATGGCGGGTCCTAGCCCAAATAGCCCTGCGACATATTCCGCAACAATAACAATCCCTGCAAATGTTACTCCTGGCACTCTTCGCATGCGCTGCATGACAGAATATTACCAATATGCATGGGGTCCTTGTAGTTCCACCATGGGTGAAACAGAAGATTATAATATCACTATTCTCCCACCACTTGCAGATGCATCTCCAACTTCAGTATCAGTAACAAATCCTGGTGATGGTTCAGGTGTTGCTTCTCCTGTAGCACCCGGTACGTACAATGTAGGATTTACATTGACTAATATCGGTGTTGTAACAATGACAGAATGTCAATATACAGCATCTGTTACACGCGTATCCGATGGTTCAAATGTTGTTCCTCCTGTTACTGCAACTTATAATACACCGCTTGCAGGAAATAACTCTGTAGCAATTCCTTTGGTATCTAACCTTGATGTAAGTAATCCATTAACGCCTTATCGTATTCAGGTAAGCATCCCGCCTTCATCTGTAAAGTCTGTATTTGCAACTGGCGATAATGTACCTACAAATAATACACTGGATGCATTTATCGGTCCTGCTCTTAATGGTGGCGAATATTGGGTTGGTGGTACTCCAACACCAACAAATTGGTTTACCAATCCGAATCAAGTAGCGATTGCATTGACTTATGGTGGTATTCTTGGACCTGTAACATTCAATGTTCGTCCTGGTGCATATATAAATACACAAGGTCAAATCGGTCAAGTAACAGCACAAACACAAGGTGTTCCTGGTGCTTCTCCAACCAAGCGTATAATATTTAGAAAAGATCCTGCAATGACAGGGGATCCTGTATTTGTAGCACCAAATAATGGACCTGGAGCAAATAATTACATGTTCAGAGTTCTTGGTAATGCATATACTACATTCGATGGAATTACATTCCAAGCAGATGGTAGTGCACTTGTGACTAGATTCTTCTGGTTGGCAAATCAAGGCATTTCCACTTTTACCCGCGACTTAGTATTTACAAATTGTACATTCAATGGTGTCAATACAAATTTGATGGGAACTGATAATTATTTAGTTATGAGTGATCCGGGCAATATTACAGAGGGTCTAGTATTTACAAATAATCGTTTCAATAACGGTGATGCTCATATTTGGTTGGACGGTGGCTTTGGTGCTGTCGGTTCTTCCAATACAAATATGACAGGTAATACATTTGCCAATTTCTATACACGCGGTGTCTTCATGCGTAATCTTCAGAATGCTGAATTTTTGCGCAATACAATGACTTCACAATCTGCCAATCCATCAGCTATTACAGGATTGGATGTGGAACTCAACAGAAATGGTGGTAGATATCATGCAAATAAAATTAACTTCAACAGATTTGGTACAGGTTTCCGATTCGCATCAAACTCAAATGCAGCTTCACCTGCTGAAATTTTCAACAACATGATAAAAGTAGGTAATGGTATTTCCAATACTACATTTGCATTGACAGCTCAGAACTTCCTCAATACCAATATTTACTTTAACACTTTCATTGTAAATGCTCCAGTGACAACATTGGCAGCTGCATTGAACTTGGTTAATGCCAATGCGACAAATACTAGAGTAGTAAACAATATCATTAATAACTCTAATAATGGTTATGCCTACTCTATCACATCTGGTGGTCCTGCTGGAGTGTCAGATTTCAATAATATCCGTAACTCTACATGTAGTAACACTAGTGGATTTACTGGTTCAAATGTTGGTTTCTATCTCTCTACAAGAACAGCTCCTTACTATTGGTACACTGGTACTGGAAAAGATTTTAACTCTTATCTATCTTATCGTTACAGCGCTCCATCATTCTTGCCAGCACCAAATGATATGTACATTGGTGATGTAAACAGATATCTTCGCGGCGATCAGAGCATTAGTAATATCAATGGTGGTAATACGAATGTTGACATTGATGGTACGCTCCGTAGAAATCCACCAATGATCGGTGCTCATGAACTTGTTCCAGTAGTTGCATTCAGCGGAACTACACTTGATAGCACTTGTGTAAACACAACTACAATCTTGAATTCAGGTCCAGCAATTTCATCAATGAAACCATATCAGTTTACTTTGCCATTGGCTGATCCATTCTTGGCAGGTACTAATGTTGTAACTTATCAATGGTCATCAACAACTTCTAGATCACTTGCAAATGGTTCTAAATTCTCTGGTGTAACCGGACCAATTTTGACTATTAACAATACAGATGAATATGATGCTGGTACTTACTCTCTCGTTGCATCATTGAATGATGGAGCTAGAGAATCAAATGGTGTTGACCTTACAACTTCTACATATGCACGTCAAGTTGGAGTTAATCAACCTACTGAGATTGGCAGACAGCCTATTTCTCAAGTTGTATGTAAAGGCAGTGACTTTGTATTGAACTTTACTACAAAGCGTGGTTCTTCAATTGCATATCAGTGGTTCAAAGATGGTGAATTGCTTCAAGCAAATACCATTTATCCATTTGCATCTTCAGTAGAAGGCGTTAATAATTATGTATTGACCGTACGAAATGTTGATTTCTCAGCTTCAGGTCGTTATGTATGTAAAATCACAACATCATGTGGTGCATCTTCTACAGATAATACTGTATACACTCAAGAAGCAATCGTTTATGTAGCGAAAGGTACACAAATCGATAAAGAGCCTGTAAGCCAAGTAGTATCAGCTGGTTCAACTGCAAAGTTTGAAGTAGCAGCTGCAGAAGCAACAGGTAGCTTCGGTATTTCTCCAGTGCGTTATGAGTGGTCAAAGAATGGCGTTGCCATTACTGACAATGGTCGTTATGGTGGAGCAACAACACCTGTTCTTAGCATCAAGAATGTTACAGGTACAGATGCAGGTAACTATAGCGTAAAAGTTATTGGTTCATGCGGTGAAGCAACATCACAAACATTCACATTGACACTCGGTACAGTTAGCATCAATGCAGTTGCTGCATCAGTAGATGCATGTCAAACAAGCGATGCTAAATTGGAAGTAAATGCAACAGCATCAGTTCCAGGCTTGAATGTAGAATACCATTGGTTCAAAGGCGATGTTCAATTGTTTGATGGTCCTAAGTACTCAGGAGCACACACAAATACATTGACTATCAAGAATGCACAATCTTCAGATGCTGGTCAGTATAAAGCAATGGCGGTTGCTCCAACAGCTGTTAATATCTCAGCTTCAACTAATGTTGCTTTGAACCTTTATGCTGCAACTGAGATTACTTCAGCTCCTGCAGGTAAGAAAGTTTGTGAAGGAGCAAAAGAAACATTGACAGTTACTGCTACCGGTGGTGGTACTATGACATATCAATGGAAGAAAGATGGTCAAGACATTGCAGGCGCTACAGCTTCCAGCTATGAAATTGCATCAATGGATGCAGCTTCAGCTGGTAACTACACAGTAGTTGCAACAGGTGCTTGTGGTTCTGTATCAGCTTCAGCGAATATTGTTTATTCAACAAAGCCAACTGTTACATTGCCAACACCTGCAGAAACCATCAAATCTGGCGCTAAGCTTACATTGTCAGTAAATGCCAATGAAGATGGCGTAACAACTTATAAGTGGTTCTTGAACGGTACAGCTCTTACTGATCCAAATGCTACAAACAGAGAATACATCAAATTCAATGTGACAAATGCAGATGCAGGTAAGTATCACTGTGAAGTAACAAATGACTGCGGTACAACAAAGTCAGGTGAGATTGATGTTAAAGTCACACTTACAACAAGTGTTGATGAAACAATCATTGCTGAAGGTCTAAAGCTCTATAATAATGAGCCTAATCCATTCGCAAGCTCAACAGCGATCCGTTTCGAATTGCCTAAGCCAGCATTTGTTACACTCAGCGTATCCGATGTATTCGGTCGTGAAGTAGCACAACTTGCTTCAAACAACTTCGATGCAGGTATCCATTCATTCAATTTTGTACCAAGCGAGTTTGGTCTTGCAAACGGTGTATATTACTATACATTGTCAACAAGCGGTACAGCATTGACACAAAAGATGCTCTTCGTGAAGTAATTCAAAAGAGTTCTATACTCAAAAGCCGACCTCTGAAAAGAGGTCGGCTTTTTTTGTAAATAGTATATGACCCTTTGGGATCATAAATTGATAGCCCCATCGGGGCGAAATTGTAGTAGCCCCATCGGGGCGAAATTGTAGTAGCCCCATCGGGGCGACATCATGGTGGCCCATCGGGGCGTCATCATGGCAGCCCCATCGGGGCGTCATCATGGTGGCCTATCGAAAAATAATGTCTGTTATGAGTGTGAACCCGATTTGAGTATTGATTTTTGATATAAATTCTTGTTTTCGGAGAGTTAATTCATGTCGCCAAGGTGCGCTATGAACATGGATATATAATTTCCCTTCTTCGAATCTTCTAAACTCTGTGAGTTCCCGCCCTTTTTCCCCTAGAAGTTCATACCAAAGAATAGGTAGTTTACTAGAAATGATGTCCTTCTCCCATCCATTGTCTTTGACAATTTCTTTGAGTAATACTGCAATATGTTTCGCTGATGACTGCATTAAAATGTATATCCAAAACCTACGCCGAATGTATTTTTCAATTGCGTTGAAGGACCAATTGTACCATCTTTACGATTGATATTTATGCGGTGATCGTAAAAAACATCAAGTGAAAGTGTGACTTTTATAAAACTATTTACTTTCATTGAAATAAGATTTTCCCAGTTCACCACCATCAAATCAGGAGAAGAAAATGGAGAAAACACATTCATACGGGAATTCAATGTCACATTCTCAAATATTTGATCATTAAAATGAGCATTGATTAAAGCTCCCAAAAATGCCTTTATTGTATGGCCTTTTGTCACATTGAATGCACCTTGTTCGGACAATAATCTATTTGCAATGATTGTTGTTCTACCGGTAAGCGGAGCAATCAGAATAGACAATGAAGAAGTTGGCTTGATTTCCATTCCAAGAGCTGTTGTTAAAAAGGCAGGTGCAAGGAATGTGGATGTTAGGGGGAAAGTACCATTCACTGAATCAAATACACCAACATAATTTCTTCCATCGGTGAATTGTGTACGGAAATCCACGAGCAAACTATGATTCATTGTCTGACCTGCTGCAATACCGGCTTGAGAAACAAAGATGATACGATCATCGCTCTTTCGAAATTCCACATCGCCGATTTTTGTCAAGCCATATCCCAGTTCAATATAATTATTCCAAGTATAATTATTTCTGATATAGTTTGCTTTATACATGCCAAGTCCAATGATGGAAATAGAACTATTCCCACCGGCTGTCCAATTCAGAAGTCCTACTTGACTGAAAGTGAAGTTCGTAATTCCTGAAACTGTCCAACCCTCATCTTTCTTTGCAGCATTCAATGGTGTTGTAACGCGTTTCAGTGAATCAACAAGACCCTGCCCGACTGTTTGCGAATATGCATGTACATGTCCCATGACCATGCAAGTCATGGCCATAAAAATTCCTCTATACTTCATGCTATGATTTCAATTACATTTTGAGCAACCATGCGAAAATCAGCGGAGCAACAATTGTTGCATCTGATTCCACGATGAATTTTGGGGTATCAATATCCAATTTACCCCATGTGATTTTCTCATTTGGAACGGCACCCGAATAGGATCCATAACTTGTTGTTGAATCAGAAATCTGGCAGAAATAACTCCAAAATGGGATATCTTCCATTTCCATGTCTTGATATAACATTGGTACTACGCAAATGGGGAAATCACCTGCTATACCACCACCAATTTGGAAGAAACCAATGCCTTTTCCTGTAGAATTCTTCACATACCAATCTGAAAGCCACATCATATAATCAATGCCAGATTTCATTGTAGTGCTTATGAATTCACCTTTGATGCAGTATGAAGCAAAGATATTCCCCATGGTGGAATCTTCCCAGCCGGGTACGATGATCGGAAGGTTTTTTTCTGCAGCAGCAAGCATCCATGAGTTCTTTGGATCAATTTCATAATATTGTTCAAGTTCTCCCGATAGCAACATTTGATACATGAATTCATGTGGGAAATACCTCTCCCCTTTGGAGTTGGCATCATTCCAAACACGGAATAAATGTTTCTGCAAGCGACGAAACGCTTCTTCTTCGGGAATACAAGTATCGGTTACCCGATTATAATGATTCTCAAGTAAATCCCATTCATCTTGAGGGGAAAGATCGCGATAATGTGGTACTCGTTTATAATGGGAATGAGCCACCAAATTCATGATGTCTTCCTCGAGATTCGCGCCTGTGCAAGAGATGATCTGCACTTTGTCTTGACGAATCATTTCAGCAAGGGTCTTACCCAATTCAGCTGTACTCATCGCACCTGCAAGCGTGATCATCATCTTTCCGCCTTCAGCCAAATGGTTTTCATATCCTTTTGCGGCATCAACCAAAGCGGCTGAATTGAAATGAAGAAAATTACTTTCAATGAATTGTGAAATCGGACCTCTGTTCATGGCGATGTTCTTCAAATGATTATAAGTTAAATTAAGATAATACTTAGGGTCTTATCGAGTTTCATTACTCGATGAAGCATACATTTTTTTGCAGAGCATGGAGAGTTGTTTGCATTCTTCTTCATCAATTGTCTTGCTGATTTCTGCAAGCATTGCAAAACAGAGAGGATCAACTTTTTCCATTACTTCCATTCCGGAAGGAGTGATTCTTGCGAGTGATAATCTTCTGTCTTCTTTGACGCGAATTCTTTCGACAAATCCCTTTTTTTCCAGACTATCTATTTGCCTTGTGACATCGGTTGTTTTTTCAATTAGATTCTTCACGATTTCGGTTCGTGACATACTTTCAGGAAATGCTCTTTTCAATAATCGAAGTATGGCATATTGTCCTCCATTGATGTCCAGTGGGGCACATGCTTTGTCAACCTGATGTCGCAAATATTCCGCGGCCATGCTGATATCCAAAATCGCTTCCAAAGCAGGAAAGCGATATCTGGATTGATGTCCATTATGTTCTTGACCGGGCATGCTTTACCGAATAATATGAACTATGTGATGTACGGTTGATTATTCTCAGAAAATCCAAGAATCAACAGTAATTGAAAAGGTAATGCAAACATAGTATTTTGCGGACTGTTTCACGAGGATTTATGAGTTCTTCCAGTCGAATTCGCATTGATGCAATGGATTGTCCATCAGAAGAAGCCATGATTCGCATGGCTTTGCAAGATGTGCCTACAATTCATTCCATGAAGGCAGATTTTCCAAATCGAATGGTAACGATCATACATGATGCTGATCTTGATGTCATCATGGGAAAACTCCAGCCTCTCGGACTTGGAGCCAAGCATGAAGAAACCACTGATCACCAAGGAATGATCAATGAATCGGGAAATCAGGCTTCTGCATTGAAATCTGTATTACTTATAAATGCGAGTCTATTTTTCATTGAAGCGATTGCCGGATATATTGCCGGGTCCATCGGACTATTTGCAGATAGCCTCGATATGCTCGCCGATGCAATGGTGTATGGTCTTTCATTACTTGTCATTTCAGGTTCCAGAGCTCTGAAAACCCGAATAGCCACATTGAGCGGATTCATGCAATTGAGTTTGGGCATCTTTGGTTTTTTTGAATGTTTAAAAAGAACAATTCTTGGAACGGAAATACCTGAATATTCCACCATGATCATTATTTCAGTCATTGCAATGGCCGGTAATCTCATGAGCATGCGCATACTGCAGAAACAACAAAGCGATGAACCGCACATGCAAGCAAGCATGATTTTTACATCAACAGATGTACTTGTAAATGCTGGAGTTATCCTAGCTGGAATTTGCACGCTTTATTTTGGATCAATATATCCGGATCTCATTATTGGCTTTATTGTCTTCGCATTTGTGCTCAGAGGAGCATTCAGAATTCTAAGACTTCGTTAATTTTTACAAATTCGGTAAGGTTTTCCACACCTTATTACACTTATACACATGGAGTGTCCGGATGTAACTTTTTTCCGAAAATAAGCTCCTTGCCATTGCACCACGATGGAAATACCGTATGAAATTCTTTCTGACTTTACTTCTTCTTTTCACATCTTCAAATCTCATTGCTCGAGAAGGCAAGGAGCTCATAGAATTACTTAGAAAAGGTAATGCACAACATGATGTTGGCAATTATGATCAAGCCCTGACTTTCTATAAGAAAGCATTAAAGCATGACAGCATATCAGGATTGGTTCAATATGAAATGGCTTATACCTTGCTTGCATTGAAACGGTTTGATGAAGCTGCTCTGTTTAGTCGGAAAGTGATTGATCTTGATAGCAAGCAGCAACAAGGAGCATATTTGATGCTGGGCTCGGCATTGAATATGTCCGGAAAAATTCAAGAAGCAATTCAGGTATATCTCGAGGGTTTGACGAAGTTTCGGACAATGCATCAATTACATTATAATCTGGCATTGGCATATTATGATATTGGTAATTTGACAAAGTCTGAAGAAGCATTATATCATTCACTGCAAATGCGACCCGGCCATGTGAACAGTCATGTACTTTTGGGGAATGTATTTTCAAATAGAGGTGATAATTTTAGGGCGGCATTATGCTATGCTTATGTATTATATATCGATCCTCAAATTTACAATGCATCTTCAATCGAGGAAATGCTTCATTCTAAAATTGAATCAATGTTTGATGCATCCGGTGGTCAATTGCACATAGGAATGTTCCCCGGTGATTCTATTTTTCAAAGTGTTTATACATCCCTTAATGATATAAAGCAGAGATCTGAGGATTCTTCCTTTACCAATACTTTGTGTCAATTCCTTGGTAGTCTGCATTCTCTCATAGAAAAAGGGCATCCGCTTTGGTCAGATTTGTATGCACATACTTTCTATGGTTTGCAGAACTCAGGTCACTGCGAAGCATTCTCGCATAGTTTGTCAAGTTTGAACACTGATCCTGAAAATGAGTCATGGATGCGTTTGAATCAGGCCAAAGTGCAAGAAATGCGTTCTTGGATCGATTCGCATCAGCCACCACAAAAGATGAATCAGATTTTGTTCGGCGGAAGATCGGTATTCAAATGAGGTAATTCATTCCATCGGGTTGTATAAGCCGGTGATTTTCTGTCCCTGCGCATAGTCCATCTACGCTTATTTCCTGCCGGCCCTCCACTCGCTCCACTGCGAATCATTCTTCTTCCATATCGTAGATTGATACTGTCCACGGCCTCCATCAATGCGGAATTACGCACGATATTTTGTTCAATGAAGAGAGACTGTTGTACGCTTTCTTTCGGACAAATATCATGGAGCATCACACCACATTTTTTGTAATGATATCCTGCTTTATAGATCCTTTTTACACCTTCAATTGCCGCATGTACCAAATCGGGAGAAAATTGTGTGGGAATTTCACATTTCACCGTAGTTGAATTGGCATATTGCGGATATTTCGGGGAGAAATGATTCGTACGGATGAAAATGGAAATCGCACCGCAAACTGTTCCTTGTGCGCGAAGTTTTACCGATGCGCTTTCTGCATGTCTTGCAATGGCTTCAGTGAGTTCATGCAATTCCGTGACATACTCTCCAAAGCTTCGAGAACAGACTATTGTTTTCTGTTGAGGTAAATCATCAATGCTGATGCATGAAATTCCATTCAATTCATGAACCATTCGCAAGCCGACAATCGTGAATTCTTTTTTTATCCATTCCTGTGGGGCATATTTCAAGTCTTTTGCATTCATGATCCCTGCACCTTTATAGCGCGGTGCCGTTCTATATCCAACACCCCAAATATCCTCTACAGGAATCTGCTCCAGCCATGCATCTTGTTCAATGGGATCCTCAGGAAAAACAAACACTCCTTCGCATTCCTTTCTCTTCTTGGCTATACGATTAGCAATCTTAGATAATGTGCGTGTTGGTCCAACACCAATTCCAACCGGAATGCCGGTCCATTGCATCACCGTGTCGCGAATCTCTTGACAATATACAGTACGGGCAGAATAAGGGATATGATCAAGATCCAAAAATGACTCATCAATGGAATAGACTTCAAGATTGGGAGTGAACATAGAGAGTGTTTCCACCACACGATGACTCATATCCCCATAGAGTTCATAATTGGAGGAAAATACTTGGACATCATGTGCCTCTACTATATCCATGATTTTGAATAATGGATCCCCCATTTTGATTCCGAGTGCTTTGGCTTCATTGGAACGAGCAACGGCACAACCATCATTATTGGAAAGTACTATGACTGGAACGCCTCTCAGTGCCGGCTGAAAAACGCGTTCACAACTCACATAGAAGTTATTTCCGTCAACAAGTGCATAGACCATGATTCATCGAAATTTTTGAATGCAGGAAGTGACCACGCCCCAGATGCAATCACCGGAATTTTCATTGAGTGTTACGGTTCCATATTTTTCATTCTCGGCATGTAGATAACACTCGGAACCGCGCATTTCAATTCTTTTGATGAGAAATTCATTGTTCACGATCGCAACAACGATATCACCGGACTGAGCTTTGAGTGATCTATCCACAACAACAAGTGAGCCATCTGAAATGCCGGCGTTCACCATGGAAGTACCACTCACCTGCACGAAAAATGTAGCTGTTTTGTTTTGAATCAGATATTCATCGAGAGATAGTCTTTTGTCTATATAATCCTCGGCAGGCGAAGGAAAGCCGGCACTCACGCCTGATAAAAACAGCGGATAAGAACTATCCGGAGGTGATTCTTTGAATCCCATTATCGTAAGAACAGTGGTTTTTTCTTTCATGTTATTCAGTGAATTTCAGGAGTGATTTGAGTGAGTGGGCAAACTATGGAATTATACTGATTTATTCGAGGTATCTTGTTCACATCAGAATATTTCTGAATGTGAGATTGATTCTAGGTTCATGCACGATAGTACTTTTGGGTAATGCATGTTGCCAAAAATGCTGTATTTGACCCCGCATGATGAGCATGCTGCCATGTTCCAGTCGAATATTTATGCGCTCTTTTGAATTACGATGTTTGAAAGCAAATATGCGTTCCGCGCCGAAAGACACTGAGGTAATGATGGGTTCTTTGCCAAGTTCACGCTCATCATCGCTATGCCAACCCATGCCATCATTACCATCATAATAGTAATTGCAGAGAACGGAATTGAAAGCCGCATTTGACATTTCCTCGCAAGTTTTTTTGATTATCAGCAATTCTTCTGTCCACTGCAATGGCTCCCGACGAATCCCGCTATAGGAATATGCTGCTCCGGAATCCCCATACCAAGCGCTCTTTCGATTGAGAGTCAGTGTTTTGCCAAACATTTTTACGGTATCATGCGACCAATCAATTGATTGAGAAAGAATCTCAAACCATTGAAGTTGAGGTAAGGCATATGAATCAGCCGGATGATAGATGGCATCGCCATCATATGGAAGTAGGGAAATTGCGGTATTATTCATGCGGATGAAACCCATGTTTTCAGTTTTCGGTTCCATGTCTTTTGTCTATTTTGTGGTCATTACAATGTCATCAAGGAGAGTTATATGAATATACCGTACACTGTATTTCTATTTCTGATCATGAGTATGATCGTGAATGCTCAACAATTACCAAAAGAACCCATTCCCGGTGGTTTGGAATCGCATGATCGGGGTATTTCAAGGGAAATTGAAGCATTGAATCATCAACTCAAGCATGATCCTTCATATAGACCTATACCAAAGATCCAAAGAAAACAGAATGCAGAAGCAGGATTAGGCATATATGATATGCCCGATACTGCATGTGTACAAATCATTCCCATTGTGTTTCATGTGTTTCATCCAAAAGGTGAAGCCGGTGTTCCTCTTGCTCAATTGGAATATGCAATCGAAGATTTAAATCGCACATTTGCCGGAACGGATGCTGATTATGGAACCGTGAATCCTGTATTCAAAAACACGAAGTCATACTCAAAAATCAGATTTGCACTTGCAAAAAGAGATCCATTTGGAAAGCCCACCAATGGAGTGATGTATTATCAAGACCGTCAGGGTGGATTTGGTAATATCGGACCGAGTTGGGAAAATCAAATTCGTACTTATGCTTGGGACAATTATAAGTACTTCAATGTCTATGTTCAGCATGATATATATGCGAATAATGTCTTCAATAATTCCGGGGTATGTTGGTATCCATCAACTTGGATGAGTGATAATGATATCGCTCGCATGATATACAATTATGTATATCTCGGTAAAGGTGGCTCATCGTATAACTACTTGGAGTTTAATCAAACATTCACGCATGAAGTTGGGCATTATCTTGACCTTCGCCATACCTTTGAAGGAAGTTCATGCACGGGTGCAGGTGATTTGTGTGATGATACTCCTCCGACAGATATTGCGGCTGCTGGTTGTGATGCAACTCGTTGCAATGGAATCATCAATGGTGAAAATTATATGGATTATAATACCACATGTTACAAGAATTTCACGATTGATCAAGTTGCACGCATGGACGCCGCTATGAAGCATCCAGCTCGCAGTACATTATGGCAATCTTGTGGCAACAGGTTTATTATCTCCTAATAGCAAAGACACTTGTTTGGATTCTCCTTTCATTTCATATTCAACTCAGCACTTGAGAGAATCCTTGAATAATGATGGTTCTTTGGATGGTGGTTCGATACTCATCTATGCGAGCAATGGCGCGAAGTTTGGTATGAAAGGTAAATCATTGATTTCCGGAGATCATTATTCTCCGATTGAATTGCCTGATGGACTCAAAGAGAATATCACTGTTTCCGATGATGGAACATTTGCAACGATGACCATTTCCGGAAAGGCCGTAAAGCATGCATCAAATGATACAAAGGCATCACTCACTTTCACATTATTTGAAGAAGCATTTTCCGAAGGTGTTGAAAAGGCAATCGTGAATATGTCCACACAATTACGCATCGAATTCAGAGATCCATGGAAGAAAACATGTGTTGATACATATGTTCGAGCAAGTGCAGACACAACATGGAATCTCTTTGAATTACAAGGTCCTTTCCCACGATATTTTGGAATGTGGAAGAATAAAGATGTATTTGCAATTGAAAATTATGGTCGTGGATTTATTACTGAGTCCGCAACTAGTTCAAATGCTGTATTACTTGAACCAGGAACTGTGATCGGCGCAGACAATACATGGAATCAAGGTGGTGCACCAATCGTATTGCATAGTCCTGACTATACAGCACTTGATGGAAAAACCGGCTATGTTGGGTTCCGCATTCAAGTCGGAGATGCCTTCCATTATGGATGGATGCGCATGGCGATATCCGCAACCAATGGATGTACATTACTTGAGTATCAATACAATGAAAAACCAAATGAAGGTATTGCTGCCGGTGCAGATTGCGCAATTGCATTGTCCTCTGAAGAACAAGTCATGGCAGAATCATTTACTATCAAGCCGAATCCAACGAATGACAATATCATGATTGATTACAAAAGTGATATGCCCTTAGGTGGAGCCTTTGTGATTCATTCAATGACAGGTATTGAAATGAAGCGCATTTCACTTGAGCAATCTTTGCAGGAAATATCTTTACAAGATTTGTCCTCAGGTGTCTATATTATTTCCCTGATTGATCATGCAGGACATCGCATTCGCTCGCAATCAATCATCAAACATTAAGGAGGAAGCATGAAAGAGAATCAAGTAGATCGCAGACAATTCATTCGCACA
>JBEEPK010000015.1:0-33704 GCA_041191145.1 Bacteroidota bacterium | reverse complement strand
AAAGGCAAGTGGACATTTTGGGGTCCGAAGGAAACATTCTGGCTCAATGAATCAGGTTCTGCCACAGAACCAAAGTCATGTCCATGGCAGGTGAATATCTATGCATTTGATGTAACAGAATCCAATCCTTCGATACTCTATGCAGGAACCGAGACAGGTTTTGTTGCAAAAACAACAGATAAAGGTTTGAATTGGACTCAATGTGGAAGAGAATACTATTTCGGTGGTGGCATCACAGCAGTGGCCATTCATCCCACAAACCCTGCCATAGTCTATGTGAGTGGTGGAAGACAAATTCATAAAACCACTGATGGTGGAGCAACTTGGAAAGCAATGCTCACAGAGCGCTTTGGAGCTGATCGTTTAAAGATTGATCCCAAAGATCCAACTGTCATCATGGCCGCTGCACCCGAAGGTGTATTTCGTTCTGAAAATCAAGGTTTGACATGGCTCAAAGTGTGGAATGCACCATCTTATGACATAGAATTCATGCCCGGTAATTCCAAAAATGTTTATGCACTCGTAAAAGAGAATGGAAATTTCAGAATGGTGCAGAGTATCGATGGTGGTAGAACTTTCAACGTGCATTCTTCATTTCCATCTGATATTGTAGAACGCTCTGGTGGACTACTTGCAATGACACCTGCCAATCCCGGAATCATCTATGCGATTTTGCTCAGCTCAGATGATATTCCGCATTTATTGAAAGGCAGAGTGGGTGGTGCAACACCGCAATGGACAACAGTCAGAAAAGGAAAAACAACAGAAATGCCAATGGACAATTGGCAAGGATATTTCGATTTGGTATTGGAGGTATCACCTACAGATTCCAATATGATTTTTACCGGAACCGCTTCATTGTATAAATCAACAAATGGTGGATCATCATTCAGTATTATCGGTGGTTATGGCGGGAATATTCCTGTGCATCCAGATCAGCAAGACATGAAGCTGATGCCAAATGGCGATTTTTGGATTTCCACTGATGGTGGCTTTACTTTGTCCACGGATGCTTTTTCGAATCCGAATAATGCATTTGCAAGAAATAATGGAATTGTAGGTTCTGATTTTTGGGGATTCGATCAAGGTTGGACTGAAGATATCATTATTGGTGGACGCTATCATAATGGAAATACCGCGATTTCGGATAATTATCAACCCAAGGCATTGCGCATGGGTGGAGCTGAATCACCGACAGGTTGGGTATTGCATCATAAAGAAAGACATGTTGCATTCAATGATTTGGGTAATGGCTGGATTTTGCCGAAAACAGCGACAGGAAAACCTGAAGGAAGATTCATCTATAGCAAATTCCCCAATATGGAAGAATATGGTGGCAGAAGAGGAAATCTCTTGCATCATCCTGAGTATAGCACAACTGTTTTTGTCGGAGAAGGAAAAGGTTTTTGGATGTCGAAAGATGCAGGTTCCACTTGGGATTTGATGCATGCATTTGAAAATCCTGTCCGCTTCATGCAAATCAGTTATGCTGAAAAAGATCCGATCATCTATGCAGATATCGTGAATGAAGGTATCTATCGCAGTAGTGATCTTGGTAAAACTTGGGAAGCAAAACCTTCATTGTATGCAACACCGAATGGAACAAATGCATGGAAAGGCAGAACGCATATTTCAGTATCACCAACAAATGGCAATGTGGTCTATGCAACATTTTCCAATGGAACATGGAGTGCTGATATCGGTAAAGTATTTCGCTCTACAGATGGTGGTGATACATGGACTGACTTTACCGGTACAATGTCTGAATATTTGAAATGCACCGTTATTCAACCAGACAAAGCAGGAAAAGACATCGCATATATGTTCACGAATGCGAAGAATGCGAAATCAGGCAAAGTGTATTATCGCACTTCCGAGATGTCGGATTGGGAATTATTCAATGAGGGATATCCTGCCGGTATGAGCGTGAATCTTGCTTTGCCATTTTTCCGTGATGGGAAAATTCGCGTCGCAGGAAATGGAAGCGTGTGGGAATCACCAATGATTGATACAAGTTTTGCTCCGATTGCAAAAGCATGGGTTGGACCACAAGTTGTGGCATGTGGTGAGGACACCGTTTCCATGACTGATCATTCTCTCTTTATCAATCGAAATGTAAAACGCACATGGAAAATCGAACCTGAGCCCATTTGGATCAGTGATAAAAATGCGATGAATCCGAAAGTAGTGTATGGAGAAAAAGGAACATATTCCGTGTCGCTCATTTTGGAGCAAGAAGGCAAGACATATACATCATCAATTGTACCTGTCACAGTTAGACCATGTCCTTCGATTGAAACATGTGATAATCCCGGCTTGCTTCCCAAAGCAGATTGGCGAATCATGAAATTCAATAGTCAGGAAGTGAATGATCCGGGACTTGCCATCATGGCGATTGATGATGATCCAAATACCATTTGGCATACCAGATGGAGCACCGGTAATGATACCATTCCGCATGAAATGCAGATTGATTTCGGATTCGAGTATAAGGTGTTCAAGTTTGCCTATCAAGGCAGAGCAAATGGCGTGAATGGTCGTGTGAAGGATGCGGAATTCTTTTTCACGAATGATACATCAAATTGGGGCAATGCATATCCTGCGACATTTGACAATAGTAGTGCAATTCAATGGCTCACATTGGACACTGCCGGAATCAGCGCGCGTTATGTGAAGTTTCGAGCTTTATCTGAAGTGAATGGAAAGCCATGGACAACAGTTGCTGAATTCCATGCACAAGGTTGCATTCCTCCACAGCCAAGTTCTGTGACAGAAAGCATGGAAGCATTGACAATTTATCCGAATCCTACATCCGGCATGGTCACAATACCAATTTCCGGTGCAAATATTCAATACATTGATTTGACAGATGCTCGAGGAAGAGTAATTCGTACATTTGCAGGCCAATTCGATCAAAATGATATTATGCTTGATTGTTCCGGAATCGGAACCGGATTCTATCAAATTCGGTTGAAAGGCACCAATGGATCAATGTATCGTTGTTCAATTATCATTCAGTAAATACAATCATGAAACACTTTATCGTATTGTGCTTAGCATTCATTGGATTTTCTAGTTTCGATATGTTCTCACAAGGTTGTGTGGCCACGCGTGGCATGAGTTCTTGTGGCAGTGGAACAGGTATGGGAATGGGAATCAATCTCGCTCCGGGGGAATGGAATTTCGTGACCGGATTCCGATACTTTGAATCATTTAGACATTTTCGTGGAGATCATGAAGAAGCAGATCGCGTAGCAAATGGCACTGAGGTATGGAATTGGTCGAGCTTTCTTGATGTATCGCTGAATTATGGTATTACCGATCAATTCTATGCAACTGCCACATTGCCCTATATGCATCATAATCGTTCATCAATGTATGAGCATGGTGGAAATGCACTCAGACAAAGACATTCCACAGGTTCTTCCGGATTATCAGATATTCGATTAGGGATAGGATATTGGTTATTTGAGCCATTCGAACATGAATTCAATTATGCGATTGGACTTGGCGTGAAGCTCCCCAATGGACAATTTGATTGTCAAGATTTATTCTATAATCAAGGCCCGAATCGCGACACGAATATGCTACAATTTGTGGATCAGTCCATTCAACTGGGTGATGGCGGAACTGGAATCTCCATAGATCTTCAAGGATATCATCCAATCACTCATGAAATTGCAATTGCTACAAATGCATTTTATTTGTTTAATCCCCGTGAAACGAATGGCATTCCCACTTTGAGAAAAGATGCATTTGGCAATACATTGGAATATTCCGTTCCAGATCAATATGGCGCCCGCATTGGTGCATTTTACAACTCAGAATTAGGAGTAAGTGGATATTTCGGTGGTCGAATTGAAGGTGTTCCATCGCATGATGCATTTGGTGGAAGCCGTGGATTCAGAAGACCCGGCTATGCCATTTCTGTAGAGCCAGGTCTTTCATATAATTTCAACTCAATGTCAGTATTTATGAGTGTTCCTTTACCGGTCTATCGCAATCGTGTTCAAAGCTATGATGATCTTGAAAAAACAAGAGTAAATGGAACATTCACCAATGGTGATGCCGCCTTTGCCGATTATGTTATCAATCTCGGTTTTTCTTGGAGATTTGGTGGCAAGGAACATACAATGTAAATGAATCTTTCTCATGTCACGATTGCGGAAAATTCCATAATATCGTGACATGAGAAAGTTAATACCAATACTACTGTTATTGTTTGTCACGATTTCAGCAACTGATCTCATTCAGTTCATGAAATTGCCTGCCTTGACTTCTCATTTCTTTGAGCATAAAGCTAATTCCCGGCATTTGTCTTTTGTTGATTTCCTGATGATGCATTATACAGGCCATGATCACAATGATCAGGATCAGGAAAAAGACATGCAATTGCCATTCAAAGACATGCATCATTTTTCACAATCGATGTATTCTTGGTCCATTCAACAGCGCATCAATCCATTTGATCTCATTATTCAATCGCAGCGTTCAGCAATTGTGATATTTGATGAATACAGCGATTATTCCACCTTCACTTCCTCTATTTGGCAACCTCCGAAAGAAGAGCAAGCATAGATAATTGCATTGTTCACATTTTGGATTAAACATTCATGTTGAATGCCATCATTGAGTTTTCCATACGGAATAAACTCATCATAGCATTAGGCACTATTGCATTGATAGTGTTTGGTGCATATGAAACCACAAAACTCCCCATTGATGCCGTACCGGACATCACGAATAATCAAGTGCAAATCATTACGGTTGCTCCTTCATTTGGTGCAACTGATATTGAAAGACTCATAACATTCCCAATTGAACAAGCTTCTAGCAATATCCCGGGAACACTTGAGATACGAAGCTTTTCACGATTTGGATTATCCCTTGTCACAATTGTATTTGATGATAAAACAGATATTTATTGGGCAAGGCAACAAGTAAGTGAACGATTACAAAAAGTAAAGGACCTCATTCCAAAAGGGATTGGAATGCCGGAGATGGGACCGATAACAACGGGACTCGGAGAAATTTATCAATATGTGGTCAGACCCAAAAAGGGATTTGAATCACGATATGATGCCACAGAACTTCGGACGATTCAAGATTGGTATGTGAAAAGACAATTGCTTGGTGTGCAGGGAGTGGCAGAAGTCAGCTCCTTTGGAGGTAAAGTCAAGCAATATGAAATCGCAATTAATCCATCACAACTACATGCAATGCATCTTGGGATTGATGATGTATTCACGGCTCTAGAAAACAATAATCAAAATACGGGTGGTGCATATATAGAAAAAGGACCTACTCTTCTATTCATTCGAAGTGAAGGATTGATTGGCTCAGTGAATGACATAGAAAATGTGGTCATTACAAGTACAGGAGATGGGATTCCAATTTTACTCCGTGATGTTGCGAGTGTTTCTATCGGACATGCAATACGCTATGGTGCGATGTGCTATAATGATGAAGGTGAAGTGGCAGGGGCGGTCGTGATGATGATCAAAGGGGGAAATAGCAGTGAAGTTATTAAGAATATAAAAATGAAAATTGAGAATATTCAAAGTACTTTACCGGAAGGCGTGATAATTGAACCATTTTTGGATAGAACAAAAATGGTGAACAATGCAATCAGCACGGTAAGCACTAATCTCTTGGAAGGGGCATTGATTGTGGTTTTCATTCTCGTGCTTTTTCTCGGGAATTTCCGTGCAGGATTTCTCGTGGCATCCATGATTCCACTGTCGATGCTTTTTGCGATTATCATGATGAATCTATTCGGTGTTAGTGGAAATCTCATGAGCTTGGGCGCATTGGATTTCGGATTGATCGTTGATGGAGCCGTCATAATTGTGGAAGCAGTCATGCATCAATTGTCGCATGGCAAAGGATTCAGAGGACTGAGAATAACACAAAAAGAAATGGATGAACAAGTAGGGTCTTCAGCAAAGAAGATGATGAATAGTGCTGTGTTTGGTCAAATCATCATTTTGATCGTGTACTTACCGATTTTGTCTTTGCAGGGTATTGAAGGCAAAATGTTCAAACCGATGGCTCAAACAGTTGCATTTGCTCTTCTAGGTGCATTCCTTCTATCTCTCACATATATACCAATGATGAGTTCTTTGCTCATCAATAAACAAATAGCAAACCAACCTTCAAAATCAGATATCATTCTAGGGAAAATTGAACAATGGTATCAGCGATATCTTGCAAGATTATTGAGAATCCCAAGAAGAATATTATCGCTTGTGATTGCGATGTTCATTCTTTCTCTTATCACATTGTTTACAATGGGGGGTGAATTTATTCCGGCTTTGGAGGAAGGAGATTTTGCAGTTGAAACCCGATTGCTCACAGGAAGCAATCTTTCTTCATCGATAGAGTACACGCAAAAAGCAGCAGGAATCATCAAGCGGCAATTTCCAGAAGTTGAGAAAGTTGTAACCAAAATTGGTTCGGGTGAAATACCAAATGATCCCATGCCGATTGAGGCAGCGGATTTGATGATCATTATGAAAGATAAAAAAGAGTGGACTTCAGCTTCCACTTTTCCGGAAATGGCTGAGAAGATGAGCAATGCAATGAAACAAGTACCGGGAATCACTGTTGGATTTCAATATCCAGTTCAAATGCGATTCAATGAACTTATGACAGGCGCAAGACAAGATGTGGTATGTAAGATATATGGAGAGAATCTCGATACACTTGCTCAGTATGCGAAAGAACTTGGCATCATCATTGGGAAGATCGAAGGCGCAACAGATCTTTTCATCGAACCAATAAATGGCATGCCACAGATCATCATCAGTTATAATCGAGATATCATTGCTCAATATGGGTTAACAATCGCACAAGTGAATATGGTCATTAATTCGGCTTTTGCAGGATATACGGCAGGGAATGTCTATGAAGGAGAAAAGCGATTTGATCTTGTCATACGAATGCATAAACCGGAGCGTAAAAGCATCGATGACATCATCAATCTGTTGATTCCACTAGGCAATGGAAATCATATTCCACTGCATCAGCTTGCGAATATCGAATCGATTAATGGTCCGAATCAAATACAAAGAGAAAATACAAAACGGAGAATCGTGATTGGCTTCAATGTTCGAGGAAGAGATGTGCAAAGCATCGTTGAAGAACTACAGAAAAAGGTTGATGCCAACATTGATTATGCTCCCGGATATTCAATCTCCTATGGTGGTGCATTCGAAAATCTGAATGATGCAAAAGCTAGACTTGCGATTGCTGTTCCAATAGCATTGATACTCATTTTCATCTTATTGTATTTCGCATTTTCTTCGGTGAAACTCAGCATGCTCATTTATTCGGCCATTCCTTTATCAGCCATCGGAGGAGTGTTATTCTTGTCTATGCGAGGAATGCCATTCAGTATAAGTGCCGGAGTGGGTTTCATCGCTCTCTTTGGAGTTGCGGTATTGAATGGAATTGTACTCGTTGCTGAATTCGTGCGTTTGCAAGAATCAGGAATGAAAAGTCTGATGAGAATCGTATTGATGGGAACGAAGATTCGCTTGAGACCCGTGCTCATGACGGCATGTGTGGCATCACTTGGATTTTTGCCAATGGCTTTAAGTAATGGCTCAGGAGCAGAAGTTCAAAGACCATTGGCAACAGTTGTGATTGGTGGATTATTATCGGCTACGCTTCTCACATTATTTGTATTGCCGATGCTCTTCATTCTCTTTGAATCGAAATATAGCATGAAGAATGAATGGAGATATTTCATCTCATTGATAGGAGGAAAAAAATCATGAAGAACATAGTATGTGTATGGACAATACTTTTCTGCGCGCATTTTTCCGTTCACTCAAATGAGATATCGCTTAAGAATGCACTCGACAGTGCGATTGCGAATAATCAATCCATAAAAAATCAAAAACTATTGATTGAGTATAGAGAAACATTGAAGAAAGCGGGATATACAATAGAGCAAGCAGTGCTATCTGTGGATTATGGACAAATAAACAGTGTATATTCAGACACGAAATTGAGTTTGACTCAGCGGTATCAATTTCCAACGGTGTACTCAAAACAACAATCTCTTTTGAACGAAGAATGGAATTCGGCTATTCTCACAAAAGATGCATCAATTGCTCAATTGAAAAAAACTGTTTCAGATATTTTTCATGCAATTCTCATTTTACGAAAAAAAGAACATATTCTTTTGGAAGCGGATAGTATGTATAAGGAATATGTGCGGATTTCAAGAGTAAGACTTGAAAAAGGAGAAAGTAATATTCTCGAGAATTCATTTCATGAAATAGAAAGAGGATCAATACAAGTGCAATTGCAGGAATTAAGAAATGTATTGCGCATCCATGAATTGCAATTTCAATTATTGCTTAATACCTCACAGAATTATACTCCTGCATCAATCGAATTGGAATTTAACTCACATTCATTGAAAGAATCTGACATCACTTTGCATCCTATGCTTCGACAAGGTCGACAATCCATTGAGATTGCAAAAGCACAGCAAGAATTGGAACAGTCTCGTTTTCTTCCGGATCTTCACATTGGATTATCAAATCATAGCATTCAAGGAGTCGGTGCCGATAATGGATTGTATCCAGTTTCCAGAAGATTCAATTCAATCTCGATAGGAATTGGCATCCCGCATCCCTTTGGATCGCAAAGTGCAATCGTTGAAGCATCGAAAACAGCTGTGAAGATTTCTGAATATGAGTATCAATATGCTTTGAAAAAACATCAATCGGAATTGCAATCTGCTCTGAATGGTAGGGATTCGGTAGTTAGCATGATGCAATCAATGAATAAAATGCAATTACCCATCATTGAGAAAGTGAGGAATGCAGCGAATGTGCAATATGCATCCGGTGAAATCACTTATCTCGAGTGGACAATGGCAATGCACCAGACAATGACCATTCAAATGCAGAATTTGCAGTTAGTGCAAACATATCATGAGTTAACAAATACCATCAATTATCTTCAACAACAATGAAATACATATATCTCATATTATCCTCAATACTCGTTCTTTCGGGATGCAATTCATCATCAGAAAAGCAAGTGGAGTCAGCACCAATTGTAAAAGGTGATATGATTCATCTCAATCCCGAGCAAATGAGATTGGCTGGAATCACAATTGGAAAGGTTATGGACACAATGCTCTCCGGTACTTTGCATGTACATGGAAGAATTGATGTGCCTCCTCAAAACCTTGCATCAATCACTGTACCTATGGGCGGTGTTATTCGTTCAATCAAAGTGATGCCCGGAATGAAAATCCGAAAGGGTGAATCAATCGCTGTGCTTGAAGATCAGGCATATATTCAATTGCAGGAAGATTATCTCACAACAAAGGCAAGACTCATTCAGGCGGAATCTGATTATCAAAGACAAAAAGGATTGATGGCAGCAAAGGCAGGAAGTGATAAAACACTTGAAAAAGCCAAAGCAGAATATCAAATGCTGAAAGTGATGCAGAACTCACTCGCACAGAAATTACGCTTGATATATATCAATCCTCAGAATGTGAATGAAAATACGATTTCACGATCTATATCCATACCCGCGCCATTCACCGGATATGTCACAAAAGTCATGGTGAATGTTGGAAGATATGTGAATCAATCTGATATCTTATTTGAAATGGTTAATCCAAATGATATACATCTTGCTTTGAAGGTTTTTGAAAAAGATGTTTTGAATCTCTCCATAGGACAAACTTTACAATCATATCTCAATAGCAAGCCCGAAAAAAGACATCAATGCGATATCATTCTCATTAGTAATTCCATCCATGAAGATGGAACAGCTGAAGTACATTGTCATTTCAAGAAGTATGATTCAACACTTGTTCCGGGGATGTTCATGAATGCGGACATTGAACTTGCAAGACATAGATCAATCGCAGTGAGGGAAGAAGCAGTCACTGAATTCGAAGACAAGAACTATATCTTCCTCAAGACAGGAGAAAATACCTTTACGATGCGGGAGGTGAAAGTCGGTGCGCGTGAACATGGATTGGTGGAGATACTTGATGGAAATTCTTTAAGCAAAGCCCCAATAGCAATAGGAGGCGCTTATTCACTGCTTATGGCTATTAAGAATATTGAATGATGCAGGAATTCTATCGTATCTTTGCACTTCATATTTGCGTTTATTCTGGTTTATGAATCTTCACATCATATATCGCATATCTGATGCCGGGTATTCCAAAGTGAAACCCGCATATATCAATAATGAGCATTGTTTGAGAAATGCTGTGAGCGTATTTCCCGATGCCATCTTTCATGTGATTGCCGACAATGTGTCCGAGGATACATATGCGATGATTTGCACATATGTGCATCCTGAACGGATTATGCGTGTATCTGTTGGACATGGCGCAGGGACATTTAATCTGGGTCTTGATGTGGCTTTGACATTTCCTGATGAAGACATCGTTTATCATCTTGAAAATGATTATTTGCATCGTCCGGGTTCATCTAGACTCATTCAGGAAATATTGAATCATGGTGCATCGTATTGCAGTCTCTATGATCATCCGGATAAATATAGAGCTCCTGCTTTGGGTGGTAATCCATTTGTGGATATTGATGGCGGAGAATCAACCAAAATCTATTGCATCGGTTCATCCCATTGGAAGATTACCAATAGCACAACAATGACCTTTGCTTCCAAGGTGAAAACACTCAAAGATGATATCAAGATTTTGAGAAAATGGACGAATAAGGGGCATTGTCCGAATGATTTTAAGATGTTTCTTGAACTTCGCAAGAAGGGGCGTGCATTGATGACTCCAATACCGGGATATTCCACACATGGCGAAACATTGTATTTATCTCCGTTTACGGATTGGGAATCCATAGCTTTGTCTGAATGAAAGGCATCCATTTAATCATAAATCATTATCTTCGTGGCACTTATTTCATCAATTATTTTTCAATAAGGATATTACATGATCCGTTCAGCAATCATTGCAATGGCATGCTTTGGACTTTTTTCCGTTCAGGCATGTTCACAATCATCCGAAAAAGGAGCACCGATGGAACTCAAGACCCAAAAAGACAAAGCAAGTTATAGTATCGGTGTGAGCATCGGTAAAAACTTGAAAGATCAGAAAGTTGAAATTAATACTGATATTCTTGTCAAGGGTTTGCTTGATGCATATACCGGCGCTAAAACACAACTCACCGAAAAAGAAATGGGCGATGTATTGACCCAATTCCAACAAGAAATCATGGCAAAAGCTCAAGAAGAAGCAGCGAAGAAAGGTGGTGAGAATAAATCAAAAGGCGAAAAATTCCTTGCAGATAATAAGAATAAGCCAGGTGTAAAAACAACACCAAGTGGTCTTCAATATACTGTAATCAGCGAAGGAACCGGTCCAAAGCCAACAGCATCTTCCACCGTAAAAGTACACTATACAGGAAAGCTCATCGATGGTACAACATTCGATTCTTCAGTGGATCGTGGTGAGCCTATTGAATTCCCGCTAAATGGTGTTATCAAAGGTTGGACAGAAGGTGTTCAGCTCATGAGCAAAGGTTCGAAGTATAAATTCTTCATTCCTTCAGATCTCGCATATGGCGATCGTGGTGCAGGAAATGCAATCGGACCTAATGAAACATTGATATTCGAAGTGGAATTGCTCGATATCGTAAAATAATGTGATATCGTGAATATGTGAAGCCCGACCGTGAAGTTCATAGTCGGGCTTTTTTTTCTAGATGGAATTGAAACTATGAAAGAGACTAGAGAACAAATTCTGGGTAAAGCTTTTGACAGACATTTATCTGTTTCAGCAGGGGCAGGAAGCGGAAAAACAAGGGTATTGGTTCAAAGATTCATACATATTCTTGAACATCATCCGGGGATTGATTTATCATCGATTGTTGCTATCACATTCACAAGAAAAGCCGCCGCCGAAATGTTGAAACGCGTCATGGATGCAGTCGAAGTGCGCTTGCAAGATGCTATCGACAATGAACGGATATTGGATGTTCAAATGTGGTCACGCATCAGACAACATATCAGCTCAGCAAGAATTTCAACCATTGATTCTTTTTGTAGTCAAATCGTACGAGAATTTCCGCTCGAGGCAAATGTACCGCATACACTTACACCTCTCCCAAAAAGTAAAGCCGTAATGATGCGGAAGCAATGCATAGAAGATGCATTGATTCATTTTCTCAATGCAGAACATCCAGAATCTGATCTCATTCGTAGGATGTTTAACTCGCATCATCATTCCACAATCACAAATGCATTGGAATATCTGATGATGAAGGGCAAATTAGCTCTAACAACATTAGAAGAGATATTGAAAAATGATGATGATATTATCATACAGAATGCATGGAAATTTATTCGAAATGAAATTGCTGATTCATTAACTACACTATTCCAAGCTGTTGACCAATTACCAGGATATCTCAATGCGGATTTCATTTCACAAGAATTGGTGAATAAGTGGGAAGAATTGAGGGTATTGAAAGAAGACTTTACACGTGGTCAATTCGATGAAAACACATTGCATTTTCTTCAATTGTTCGAAACAATCAATAAGGAATTGATTGGTAAATACATTACACAAAAAGGTGAAACATCTTCACTGTTCAGAAAATATTCAGATCATTCGATTGATGCATGGAAAGTTGAGTATGTGCCCATCATAAACTCATTGCGCAAGCAAGTTGAGGGATTATCCATCATCGGTACTATTGGCTTGAAATATGGTAATACTGTTCTATCTGCCGAAGAAGAAGCATTGCAATTTGCACGCTTGATACTCGACATAGCTCTGCATGCTACATCATCATTTGAAACTCAGAAAAGAAATGAAGGGACACTTGAGTTCAGTGATATTCAGACATTGGCAATGGAGCTTTTGGAACATCCGGAAGCAGGCCCAAAAATCAGATCATCAATACAATTCTTGATGATTGATGAGTTTCAAGACACAAATGCAATGCAATATGAATTGGCATCACGAATAGTACGATCATTGAAAGATGAAGATGATGATCACAAAGTGAATCTATATATAGTTGGCGATCCTAAGCAAAGCATTTATGGATTTCGATCTGCCGATGTGAGAGTGTTTGGAATGGCAACGAAAGACATTCAAAAGGCGAATATCAATAATGGGAAAATAAACACTAATGAAGAATTAACTGAAGATGAACAAAAGGGAATGCTTTCTTTACGAGTATCATTTCGATTATTGCCCGGAATCATTGCATTCGTGAATGATCTCTTCTCAAGATTGATGGGAAATGAATCCATCGATTATGAAGTGGCTTATGAACCTATGATAGCAGGAAGAAATGTCTCACAAGAACTATTGGAATCAGGAGAAATAGGTAGCATCACTTTTCTCCTACATGAAGAGTCAAAAGAAGAAGAACAAGGGATGATCGATGAATCTGGACTCATTGCATCTGCAATAAAAGACATCGTAGAAAACAAAAGTAGAATGATATGGGACTCACAAAAAGGTGAGGATGGTAAAGATATTCCATATCTGCGCGAGGCAATGTACAAAGATTGCACAGTGCTCTATGAAAGAAGAACAATGGTTAATATTCTGATGGCTGCTTTAAGAGCAGAAGGAATACCATATTTCACTTCAGGTAATAAAGGTTTTTATACTTCTCCTGCTATTGTCGACATAAGAAATTATCTCACTTTTCTCAGCAATCCGAATGATGATCTAGCATTGGCTTCTATTTTGATATCTCCCTTTTTCAGTGTGAGTGATGATGAATTATTTTCCATCAGAATGAAATATGTGGATGGAGGACTTTGGAGCAATGTGGTTGACTATGTACATGGACAAGATGCAGTTGAGAATGTACAAAAGGCATATGAGATTTTGCTGGGATTTCGTGATAAAGCACAAACCATGTCTTTGCCCATCTTGATTCACTCCATGTTAGAAGCATCACATTGGAGAAATATCGTCAAGCGAATGGATGATGGTGAGCAATGGATTGCTAATGCAGAAAAGTTGATTGGTATAGCAAGAGAATTTGAACAAAGAGGATTCAGACATATTCATGCATTTGTCGATGAATTGGAATTGTCAGCAGAATATGATGATGAACCAGAAGCACCAATCATCAATACAGAGAATGCAGTGAATCTGATGACGATACATGCATCAAAAGGACTCGAATTCCCAATCGTGTTTCTGTATGATACAAATGCTAAGGAAAGAAGCACGCAACCTGCATTATATGAATCAGATCAATTTGGCATCGGCCTTCCACTGATAAAGGAATATAAAGTGGCGGGATCACATGAAACTGAGCAATCGCTTCTTTCAATGGCGATCGGTATGGAAAGAAGATCGCGATTGATGTCTGAAAAGAAGCGCTTATTGTATGTGGCATTGACCAGGGCAAAAGATCATGTGTTTATTTCAACTTCATATAAACAAGGAAAGTCTTTTGCAGAAAGAAGCATGATACAAATGATTAGTCAATACTCATCGGCTTATGCAACATTGCCAAGTCTTGAACAAGGTAGTTATACTTTTCAAACTACATTAATTGTTCAAGGTGATGAATCGGAAAAAGAGATATCAATACCGATTCACATTCAGAAAACACTGAATGAAATACAATCCATGCAAAAAGTTGAGAAGAAGTCATATCAAAGTGATCTGCAATTGTTTGGAAAAACCCAACAAGAATATAAAGATGAATGGTATTCAATATCTCAATTCATGATGTTGGAAGCAGATGAACAGGAATTTAGAAAGAAATATGTGTTTGGATTTCCAAATGCAACAATTGAACATCATGCAGGTTTTGTGAATGATGAACAACATGAAGATATCACCTCTGCACAATTCGGAATAATGATGCATCAAGCATTGGAGCATATTCAGAAATGGGTGAACCCAAACGATGTGAATGAACAAATGATTGATTCGATAATAGATGATATCATTCAAAATCAAATGTCTCATTCATTGGAAAAAGAGGGAGTGAAAATACGAATGCGAAGACTATGTCATGCAATCGGAACATCAGATCTCATGCAAAGACATCGCTTTTCAATCAGCAATGCAAAAACAGAATATTCTCTTACTATTCCGGTTGAAGAAGATTTTTTCTGTGTGATTTATGACCTATTGATTGAAAATGAGAAAGGAGAATGGGAGATATGGGATTGGAAAACAAATGGATGTTCAACACAAGAGCAAGTGGACATACTCACAGAACGTTATGCTCTTCAAATGAGATATTATGCTTATGTACTTTCACTCCTGAAACCTGGTCAGCAGACCTATACTACTAGATTACTCTTCACAAATATGATTGCACAATCAGCAGATGAGTCAGAGTGGACTAGATCAATCCAAATCGATATGGTGGATATGCCACAGATCTATGAAGAAATCAAAAGACATATCTCACAAGCAAAGCAATCAGTACTCTTATAAAAAAAGCCCTGCTTGTGGCAGGGCTAGTCAAACGAACTCCTCCGTTTGAATGTGGCACTTGGTGCCGGGTTTATCTTGTTGACATCAGATGCCATTCACCATCCGCAAAGACAAAGGTGAAATATGTATCGGTATAGGAATTTGCATTGAATTCTATCATGTCTTTTGGTTGGGCAGTTCCTTTGTGAATAATGTATATCACTTGTCCTTGTTCTGCTGTGGTTGGCAATGTGAATCGATCCATATTGCCATCATTATCACTTGTGATGACTATGGTGGAAGCAATGGTTGTGATGGCATTCACATTTGTATCAGCTACAGTAATTTTATGGATGGAAGCTCCGGATGATACGACATAAGGAATATCTACTGTGCCTTTTCCGGTGATTGTGATATTTCTTCCTGCTTGAATTTTTGTCTCGGAACCATCAGTTGTCGGCTTATTGATCAAGTCATCATAATCTTTGTCCCATGCACTGAATAGGGGATCTACTTCTTCAACAATTGCAGTATCCCATCTAAGCATCATATCCTCAGTCAACATAAATGCAGGTGAGGACTCAAAAATGGGATCCAACTCGCTATCCAATTTAGCATTCCATTTTCCTGTGTCTTGACTTGTTATTCCCGATGCAATGGAGGAAGAAAATTGAGGATCCAATTCATGCATAACAGAATCAGCGTGAACTGCTTTCAGAGAATATAAAGCATATGGAATACTGAGAATCTGGCTTACTGAAGTTATACCATATTCAGTTCCGCCGAGAGGATCTGTTTCAGTTCTGAGGAAATATGGTCCGCCGGACCAATTAATGCTGTCATAGACTCCAAACAAAGATGTCCCACCACCAATTTGAAGTGTCACCAAACCATTGCTATTTGTTTTGGCAGTATGTGCTTCCACATAGACAGGATTTCCAAATTCTGATCCATTGATAATGCTGATTCGCACGCTGATATTGCCATTCACAACCAGACCTTGACTACCATTGCGAATGATAGCTTGATAAGACATTGTTTTGGGAATTTGTGCGAATGCATTGAATATTCCCAAACAGAATAAACATAGAATAAGTACATACCTTTTCATGTGTAATCCTCTTTATTACTTTAGTGCTTTATAATCGAAAATGAAGAAACAGTTTTAGATTGCTGACTGATCACTATTGTATAAGTACCAACAGAATGCTGCATCAAGGAAATCAACATTTCATGAGAATTCATTTGATGTTTTTCCAATATTCCGCCTTTGATGTCCATGAGTGTGAGCGTGAAAGGACATTGATACTGTTCAGGTATGATGATTTTCACATAATCGAATGTTGGATTAGGAAATGCCTCGGCATATATTTCAGAAATCTCATCAATACCGACCGGAATTTTGAATAATTCTATCGGTATTTGAATTCCATGTCTCATAGAACCATTCTTAGTGGAATCAGATCTTACAATCAATTGTCCAACAGAATAATTGACTGTTCCAAAACCTGTTGTTAAGTCATCGCCTGTCACAACAAAAGCTTCTTGTGCTGAAAGTTCTAACGAAATAAAGAGAAAACCAATAAGGAATAACCATTTCATAGTATGTTCCTGCTAGTTGTTTTTAAAACTCAAAACTAATAGAGCAATATTTGTGCCTAATTATATTAGGTACAATTGGTTAAGAGTTTTTCAATTGAAAAATACTCTAAGTGGAGATATCTAATTCGAAATTCAGGTGAGTTCTCTGCTTGAACTTCCAGTTGAGATTGAAATGTAAGGGAGGAATCTTAGGTTAGAACTATCAAAAGTACGGTCAGGGATATTAGAGAAGAGATGATTACTGGAGGGATAATTCCCAAACTCCATCATTTCTGAACCAAACAATACTTTTGTGTGCGGGATTATAATATGCGCAGTAATTATGTTGATCATGCCATGAGTAGAGATTCATTCCTTTGGTTTTTGCGGGTACATTTTGGAACTTTTTGTCTTTGCCAATGCGTAGACGCAATAGTGAATTATGAGACATATATGAGTGAAAAGTTCTTTCTCTTACTTTGGGAATGTAACCCCCAACGATATACATAGCATTCTGTTCATAGTCATAAGCACCAATTCCTTCATGCGTCATGCTCTCTTCATGAGGACCAATTATATTCTTAAATGTATATGTTTCATAGTCAAAGAGAAATATATCTCTTAGCCAACACCAATTACCCAAATCATTTCCAACTATTGACAAACCACCTTTGCAGTTTTGTTCTTTTTGATCTCCTGAACAATTTCCCGTACCACCAGACACAATGAATAAATGTGGTTTTTGAGGATTCCCCAATATAAATCTTGAGAGTGATCTTTTTGGTGGATTGCAATTCGTGGTATTTTCATGGACTATTTTCCAATAATCGTCAAACTCATAGACCCAATTCTTGACTTCGTGATATCCATATCCTCCGAAATAACCGAGCCTTTGTGTGATTTCATTCCAATAAAGTGCTGAAAAATGTGATTGTTCATCTACTCGATGTGGAATGAACATAGAACATTTTCCGGTTGCCAGGTCAATTGCATATTTGGTGGACATTCCACCATTTCCATATAACAAACGATTATTCTTAATATCAAGCACATGTTGTTCTCCAATAACTGGCATTCCATGAAGTTTGATGCTGTCAATCGTAAAATCTTTGAGATTGAATGAATACACATATCCACGCGCAAGTGCATAGACAGTATGCTTTTCACGATCATGCGATGAAGTGGAATAATGGAGATCTTTGAAGGAACATTGACTTGGAGGAATACGCAATTTCCACTGTGGTTTTGCTAATATGATGCTGAATGATGTCAGAATCAGAAAGAATAATACCCTCATGTTCACATAAAAAAACATTCGCAACCCTGGCGAATGGGAATGATAGAAAGTATGGACTCTGTCGGTTATTGGTCCCTCAAGACCCCGTTCTGTACTTTACCCTTTGAGGAAAGTCCTCAAAAATTCTAATACTGCCTGAGCCACTTTAACAGCTATTGATCCAATGAAAGCGGTGACTTCTTTGACTTGTTCAAATGAAATGAGTTTGAGCAATTCAGCCCGACTGAAGTTTCCGCCTTGTACATGAAGATCATATATCACCGCACCAAAGCTCATAAATATCATTCCCGCCACCATCGACATTGCGATGATGGTGATATTCTTGTGAAATGGTGACTTGAACTTCATGATTCTCTTCAAAAAATGATGCACAAATTTACAGGTTTTTTATTTCCGCAATGAGATCCTGCAATACTTTTTTTGAGTCCCCGAATAACATGGAGGTTTTGGGTCGGAAGAAGAGCTCATTCTCAATGCCTGCATAACCGGGTTTCATGCTTCGTTTATTCACAATGACATGCTTTGCTGACTCAACTTCCAAAATGGGCATGCCATATATTGGTGAACTGGGATCTGTTTTTGCGGCAGGATTCACCACATCATTTGCGCCCAACACAAGCACCGCATCCACCGTAGGAAATTCATCATTGATTTCTTCCATTTCCTTAAGCTTTTCATAGGGAACATCGGCCTCGGCAAGCAATACATTCATGTGACCGGGCATGCGACCCGCAACGGGATGTATTGCATAAGTGACTTCCACGCCTTTTTCGGCGAGCAATTTTTCCATTTCATGGCATGCATGCTGGGCTTGTGCAACAGCAAGTCCATAACCCGGGACAATCACGACCTTGGAGGAATAGGACATCAAAACTGCTGCATCGGAAATGGACATTTCTTTATATGTTCCTTGTGCTCCAGCGGATTGTCCGGATTGTGCATTTGCACCGAATGAACCGATGAGTACATTCAGCAATGATCTATTCATTGCATTGCACATGAGAACCGTGAGAAGGGTTCCTGCCGCGCCCACCAAAATTCCTCCTGTGAGCATTGCTGTATTATCATATAAAAAGCCACCACATGCCGCAGCAATTCCGGTGAATGAATTGAGCAGTGAAATCACCACAGGCATATCTGCGCCACCAATTGGCATAACGAAGAGAATGCCATAGACAGCTGATAGAACCAAAGCCGCATAGAAAAATTCGATGGTTTCTTCGGGTCTAAGGAATATGATCATTGCAGTCAAACCAACCGTGACAAGCAAAAGTAAAATGTTCACGATATGCTGTCCGGAAAAGGCAAAGTCATTCAATCGACCATCTAATTTTGCCCATGCAATCATGGATCCCGTAAAACTCACCGAACCGATAATCAATCCTGCCATGATGACCAGCAATGTTACACCGTCAAGCGTTGAGAAATAGGTATAGCCACCACCTGCATATAACTCGGGTTGAAAATCATGGACAAGATGTTTGAATTCTATGATTGAAATGAGTGCGGCACAAGCTCCGCCCATTCCATTGAATAAACTCACCATTTGTGGCATGTCTGTCATCTTGACTTTTTTTGCAGACATCGTTCCCACGATTCCGCCAATAGCCAATCCGCCAAGAATCCAAAGATGATTTCCGAGATGATCACCGGATGAATTTGTATAGAATGCAATTGTTCCTGCAATCGCGAGAGCCATTCCCACTGCGGCAATCAAGTTTCCATTGCGAGCGGTTTTGGGATTGGAGAGCATCTTTAAACCAAGAATGAAGGTTATGGATGCAATCAGATAGATGAGTAGAAGGAGAGATTCCATGTGATTCATTTTTTCTTGTTAAACATTTCCAGCATTCTATCTGTCACGACAAAACCACCAACCACATTCAATGTACCGAGTATCACCGCAAGAAATCCAAGAATTAATGCAGCGATATCAGTGGAATCGGCATTACCCATCACAATGATTGCACCGATGATAACAACACCATGAATGGCATTGGCACCACTCATGAGAGGTGTGTGTAATACGCTTGGCACGCGACCAATGACTTCAATACCTACAAAAATCATCAGTATGACAATGTAAATCATATCCTGATGCTGAGTAAACCAATTGAGGAGCTGTTCCATATATATTACTCTTTAAGATTTCAATCGTTCATGGATGATATTTCCGTCTTTCATGATGCATGTGCCTTTCACGAGATCATCTTCAAGATTGAGATGATATATCGCCTGCTCACCGGTTATCAATTGCAGAAAATTGATGATGTTTTTTCCATATAATTTACTGGCATCGGCAGGCATCATGCGAGCGAGATTACTATTTCCTATAATCTTGATTCCATTATGCATGACTGATTCATCATTTTTTGTGTGCGGTGTATTTCCACCGGTGGAAGCAGCCAAATCAATGATGATGCTTCCTTTGCGCATGGAATCCAGCATGTCTTGTGTGATCAAGATTGGTGCTTTCCTTCCCGGAATTTGTGCGGTAGTGATGATGATGTCAGCTTTGGCTGCGCTTTCTGCTATTCTTGCATTTTGTCTTGCTTTGAATTCTTCAGATTGTTCCACCGCATAGCCACCAGCTTGGCTGGCATCGGCCGCTCCTTCCACTTCGATGAACTTTGCGCCAAGACTCATTACTTCTTCTTTGACAGCAGGCCTTGTGTCAAATACTTCGACGACTGCACCCAAACGTCTTGCGGTCGCAATGGCTTGAAGTCCTGCTACACCTGCTCCAAGTATCAGAACTTTTGCCGGTGCTATGCTGCCTGCTGCTGTCATGAACATGGGGAAATAGCGTGAGTATTCCGTGGCAGCCAATAATACGGCTTTATAACCGGCGATATTTGCCTGTGAACTCAAGATGTCCATGCTTTGCGCGCGTGTGGTTCTCGGGAGCATATCCAGTGAAAACACCGTGTTTTCATGAGAGGAAAATTGTTGATTCGATACGGTATTGACCAATGGATAATATACACCGATCAATGTTTTTGAGCGAGTATTTGAGACCGGTTCAGGATGTATGGAAAGAAGGATTTCGCTTGATTCAATCACAGATTCGGCATTGGTTACTGTTGCTCCCGCTTTTACATATTCATCGTCGGAGGCAAATGCCAAAGTACCTGCGCCTGTTTCGACAAATATAGTGTGTCCTTTTCCGATAAGAGTGGCAACAGCTTCAGGTAAGAGAGAAACTCTTGTTTCACCGGAAGGTTCTTTCATGATTCCAATGTGCATAGTGCAATTCCTACATTGACGAATGGCCTTAACTTAGGAAATACAAGCTAATTGAACAAGGAAGTATATCATGAAAAAACCCCAATACTTTTCAGTATCAGGGTTTTATCAGATTATGATATCGAAATACTTAATCTTCTTTTCTACTCAACATATAAATCACAAGACCAAATCCGATTTTATTCACAGCATCACCGATATTATAGATGATGTCCATTGCATAGGAAGCGGCTTTAGGATCTGCAACCATTTGATTACCGAATAATCCACCTGTTGTTCCGAGGATATATCCCAATGGATAAATCGCCCAACCCACAAGTATAAACCATCCGAGATAACGATTTGCAGCTGCTACTGCAGGTGAAGAAGACTTTGCAAGTTTTGCAATGTCGCCCGCCCAAACAAGCCACACGATATATGCATAACCAATTGAGGAAATTGTTCCCCATATCCAACTTGAAGAATCTTGACCATGCATTGCTTCGCCAATATAACCGGTCACCAACATGAATAATGAAGCAATGATCAACTTCCAAAGAAGTCCAATGGTGGCACCCGCCTTCTTTGTGATGAGATAAAACTCAACGCACATCAAAGGTACTGTGAGTAACCAATCAACATAACGGAAAAACACTGGCGACTCACCGGTTTCCAAATTATAACTGCGCATATAATAGTAATGAACCGCAGCAATAAATGTGATGATGCCTGAAACGAGAACGGATGTTCTCCAACGCGCTGGAGTGGTATTTAACTCAAGAAAGAAAAATACCGAAGCGGCCATCATTGCCATCGTTCCGATAAAAAATGTGAAGGCCACATAATTACCGGGAGCAATAGTAGCTATTTCATGTCCCATACCATACCTCTCGACTATATAAAAAAATTCCCTCCCAAAGAGGGGTAATATTCAGAGTTATGCATGGATACCGGGTGGTGAGCCGTGGTGAGGCGGTATCAAATAGGTTGAAATCAATACTTCCGTAACTTACTGAGAAATAGTGATTTCTACAAAGCGAAATAACTCGAATTTTTCATACTTTGTTCCCAAGAAGTATGCTATTTTTGACATGGCGATATTATTACAGAATGTCCAAAAATTAAAAATGAAGCAACTCATAAAATCTACTTATGTACTAATAGTGATATTATTGATTTCCTCATGCACGGAAAATGCATCAGATATTGGTGAATCATCTATTTCTAAAATCGACACAGTGTTGTTGAATGTGAAATATGGAAATCATCCAAGACAAATCATGGATATTCATTTGCCTGCGGATAGAGATTCCTCAACGCCTGTTATAATGATTATTCATGGAGGTGCTTGGAAGGCCGGACAAAAAGAGGATATGAATATGGTTGTGCAATTGATCAAAAAATATTGGAGCAATGTTGCGATTGCTAATATCAATTATCGCTATGCAAGTCTCAAAGATGGAGTTCATCATCGAGAGATGATGTCTGACATTGCTTCGGCTTTTACACATCTTAAAAACAATAGATCTCGATATGCTATTTCAGAGAAATATGGAATGTCAGGTGCAAGTGCGGGAGGACATCTTGCAATGATTTATGCATATTCCATGACTGATGACATTCAATGCATTGGTAATATATTTGGACCAAGTAATTTGAGAGATTGGGATTGGTATGCAAGTTATAATGTATTTCTTGGTTCCAAAGTTGGGGACATACTCACTGAATATGTAGGGAAATCCTGGGATACCACAGCGTATGCTACAGTAAGTCCGATTACATATATACAATCAAAAACACCTCCAACGATTACCTTTCATGGTAGTTTGGATCCTATAGTCCCAATGTATCAAAGCCAGTACTTGCATGGGTTTTTGACTGCCTCAGGAGTAGCGAATGCATTCCATCAATATCTGGCATATCATGGCTTTGATAATACACAATCAGATGATGTCGCAAAAAAAATGGTAACATTCATGAAAATGCACATTCGATGAATACTCATGGGAAAAATGAATATGTGAGATTCATGATCAATTGAAGATATCTATTCCAACCAATATGTCAGCATCACTCCTTTACCTTTGATATCAATTGTACCACGAGCGATGGTTTTCAGTGAACTATCATCAACCAATCTGCTAGCAAAGACTTGGCTAACTTGTATTCTTCCGGGTTCAGAACTTGACTCCATTCGTGAAGCTATATTGACTGCATCTCCCCATAGATCGAATAAGAACTTGTTCTTACCCACAATTCCTGCAACAACCTCTCCTGAATGTAAACCAATTCTCAATTGTATTTCTTGAATATGATCTTTCCACTTTTCATCATTTATTTCATCAGGTGCAGTAAGATCCAATGTCTTGAGAGTCTTAATAAGTGCAATCGCAGCATTTGCCGCAACAACCTCATGATGAATGATAGGTTTTGTGAGATTTGCTACGGCCAAATATCCGTCACCAATGGTTTTGATTTTTTCCAAACCATGTTCATCAAGAATTTCATCAACTTTGGAAAAAAGCATGTTCAGCAAAAAAACCAATTGTTTAGGAGATAAGTATGAAGATAGATTGGTGAATCCAACAATATCAATAAACATAACTGTTACCGATGGATAATAATCTGCAATGGATGACTCACGTTTGAGAATACGATCGGCAATATTGGTAGGAAGTATCTTGTGCAAAAGCTTTTCCTGCTCCTCCATTCTAGCAATCTGTAATTGTCTTATCTTATCCTCTGCTTCTATTTTTCTCTGCTGATCAAATAATAATACTTTCTTTTTTGTTTCATCTGATTGAATGATATCTCGAATCTCAACGAATTCTTTAAAATATTGAAGTGATTTTTTGTGATCATTCAGGGCTTCATACACATCGGATAATATTTGAAGAGATTGCATGAATGACTCATTGGATTCGATCTCTTTTGAAAGTTGCATACTTTCATGTACATAGTGTAAAGCTCTATCATAATCACCTTGCTTGAAATACAAAATACCAATATGACATTTCGTACTTGCTATTCCCGATTTGTCATGAATATCTTCGTTGATTGAAAGAGACATTTGATAATATTCAAATGCCTTTGTGTAATCAAGCATTTCTGAAAATATGATTCCCATGTTGAGATAACCTACTGCCACAAATTGCTTGTCATTCAATTGCAGATGAATGTCCATTGCTCTTTTATAGTATATCAGAGCCTCTTCGAATTTACCTTGATTTTTCAATAAAAGTCCAATATTCCCAAGATTGGAACCAATACCTTGAAGATTGTTTATCTCCATATTGATTGAAAGTGACTTATTTTGATATTCTAGTGCTTTGTCCAATTCAGATAGAGTGCTAAATATTAGACCTACACTATTCAGATTTGTAGCCAAATAATTTTTATTACCAATTTCTTCATTCAATGGTATTGCCATTTCCAAATAAGACAAAGCTGCTGTAAAATCACCCATAAATAATTTGGTGAGTCCTATATTTCCAAGTGCTGCAGAAAGTCGAACTTTATTACCAATCAGAGTATTAACACGAATTGCCTCATTATAAAAATACACAGCATCAACATAGTCTGAAAGCATATGGGATGCATTCGCTATAAACTCCAAATAAGATGAGTATAATACTGAATCATTGAGAAGTTCGGTATCATGTTTATATTTCATGGCGAGTTCTTTTACGCCATACATGTCTTGAGCATTATATAATTCTTCAACTTGTTTAACGATATCACTAATTGTTGTGGTATTCATGAAATCCTCACTTTAGAGTAGTTTCGACAATTATACGAAGTATATTGCAAGATGAAAGCCGTAATTAAATGATTATATATTGATATTTCACTATTTTTCAAAAATGGTCATAAACTCATTATGAGACAGTTTATAATGCTTATTGTACTTGTGTTATTTCTCATGCATGCAGCAGTATTTGCAAATACTCTCCATGTTGGCAGCGGAAAAGAATTCAGTAATCCACGCATAGCATGTCTTGCAGCCAAACCGGGTGATACAGTGCTCATTCACAATGGTATCTATCAAGGTGCATTTTTCATTGAGAATATCCAAGGTACTCCGAATGCGCCAATCGTGATTCGAGGTATGGATCGTGATTCCGTGATATTTCAAGGTGGATCAGAATCCATGCATTTTTCTGAGTGTTCACATATGATCATCGAAAACTTTACGGTGAATGGTCAAACAAGTAATGGAATGAATTGTGATGATGGCGGAACATTTGACACTCCAACACATCATATGACCTTTCGCAATTTGACTTTTTCCGGAATGGGTGCAAATGGCAATAATGATCAATTAAAATTATCGGGACTTGATGATTTCGTGATTGAGAATTGCATCTTTGAAAATGGCTCTCCCGGGGGAAGCGGTGCTGATATGGTGGGATGTCATAAAGGAATATTTAGAAATAACATTTTCAGAAAATCAGGATCGAATTGCATTCAAGCAAAAGGTGGAACGCGATTCATCCGCATTGAACAGAATTCATTCATCGATGGTGGACAGCGTGCTTTGAATTTGGGTGGTTCTACAGGTCTTGAATTCTTCAGACCTCTCGATGCGACTCATGAGGCGGCGGACTTGATGGTCACAGGAAATGTATTTGTTGGGTCCGTCACACCCATGGCTTATGTTGGTTCAGTGCGCGTCTCCGTTACTAACAATACTATTATTAATCCTGAGCGATGGGTATTTCGTATTCTTCAAGAAACCGTTGATCCAAATAGATTCGAACCATGCGGAAACAATATCTTCCAAAATAATCTGGTGGTATTCCGTTCAACAATTTCCCGTCATGTAAATATCGGCGGAAATACCGCTCCTCAAACATTCCTCTTGAGAAATAATCTGTGGTATAATGTCGATAATCCATCTGCATCAAAACCACAAGAAGCACAATTGATGGAATCGAATGCACTCTATGGAATTGACCCTGAATTGGAATCTTATCAAAACGGAGATTATCGTTTGAAGTCGACCAGCCCAGCGATTGGCAAAGGATTCTCCACGGGTGAATCAATGAAAGACCATGATGGAAAACCATTTGTCAATCCACCATCGATAGGTGCATTTGAGGCACAAAGCATTTCACGAATTGATGATATACTTAAGAAAAATGGAATTGATATAACACGGACACTTGAAGGGATATGGCTTAGCATACCTGAACAACAACTCCCAATTCAATTTGATGTATTCAACATTCGCGGTGCTTATGTCAAAACGATTTCAGTTGATGAAGGGCGCACATGTATTCCATTGGGTAGATATGAGTTTTTGATGGTGAGGTGAGTCGAGGAATTATGGTTCAAGTACTATTGTAACCAAGTATTGGTGTATTCGTAATAAGCAGTCAACATCACATCCATTCAATAACATCGGATACTCTCATGAAATCCATTGCCATTTTCGGTTCAACCGGTTTGCTTGGGCAATCGGTTACGCATGCTTTCGCACATGCAGGATATGAAGTTAAGGTACTTGTACGCGATGCGCAAAAAGCCAGAAAACTGTTTGGTAATTCGGTTTCAATCATTCATGGTGATTTGAGAGATGTCGAGGCAATCAAGAACACACTTGCCGGAGTCGAATATGTGTACTGTAATTTATCCGTAGAACCGGACAGTAAAGAAACGGATTTTCAAGCAGAAAGGGAAGGATTGCATCATATCCTAGAATTATCTGCTCAATATAAGATCAAAAGAATTGGATATATGTCCTCACTGGTACACAGACATCGAGATATGCATTGGTGGGTATTCGAAGTTAAGAAACAAGCCATTCAACACATCAAACAATCTGCTGTACATCATACAATATTCTATCCTTCCACCTTCATGGAAAATTTCGACAAAGGCGGATACAGAAATGGTAATACAATCAATCTAGCAGGCACTTCACTTCACAAGATGTATGTGATTGCCGGTGATGATTATGCAAGACAAGTAGTGAAAGCATTCGATATTGATACAGGAAATAATGAATATTATCCACAAGGTCTTGAAGGATTCACCTCAGAAGAAATCGCTACTATGTTTGTAACCCACTATACCAAGCATCAACTCAAGATTGCAAGAGTACCATTGTTCATATTACAATGTATCGGACTATTCTCTCGAAAAATCAACTATGCCTCCAATATCATCCACGCATTGAATACATATCCCGAGATATTCGAAGCTGAACATACTTGGAATGTATTAGGAAAGCCGGAAATAAAACTAAACGAGTATATTCTAAAAAGTTGATAAAAGTTACAGCACTACTTGCTCACTGAAAAGTATACTGATTCCCTACAGACTGAACTTTAACAATTACAAACTGTATAACTTCCTCTACAATGACTGGGGATTGATTGTTCTGTTTGGATAATGTTATCTGATAGTGTAACTTTGTTTAGGGGTTTTTATGGCTATGTTTAAGCAACGAGTATTGTTTTTTTATGAGGATTACTTTTGGGAATTATTTGAAACTTTACATCAAGAGTCACAGGAAAAGTTCAATAGAATATTACGACTAATATCTACAACTGAAAATATTTCTACATCTATATTCAAACATGTGACAGATAGTAGAGGAATATTTGAAATCAGAATTAGCACACTAACCGGTAGATACAGAGTATTTTGTTTTTTTGATAGAAATAATAGACTTATTATCATAAATGGATTTCTGAAAAAAAGCTCAAATACTCCAAAGAAAGAGTTACAAAAAGCAATGAGAATTAGAAAAGAGTACTTCACAAATATTGTTGATCCAAACTAATCAGGAAATGTATTATGAAAAAGAATCAGAGTAAATTGGTTTCCTTCACAGATCATCTCAATAATTACTATGGAAAAAGAGGTACAAAAAAAAGGGAGGAATTTGAACAAGGTTTTGAAACCTTCAAACTTGGAATCATGATGAAGGATTTGAGAAAGAGCAGAGGATTGACTCAAGAACAATTAGCTATTAAATGTGGTACGACTAAGCACTATATCTCAAGAATCGAAAACAATGCAAGCGATATCAGACTGTCAACATTGATCAGAATCCTACATGATGAGAATCCTACATGATGGACTTGGTGCTCACTTGCGTTTGAATATCGACCCATAGAAGGTATGCATCTCAAGAACATGGGGAAAGCTGAGACATGAAAGTAACACAAAGAAAAGTGGGGCAAAACCCGTTAATGTATAACCGGTATTGATGAAGAAGAGAAAAAGAGTTCCGATTGCCGTGATCGAAAATGGAGTAGATAACTCTAATAATTCCAAGTGAGTTTTGTTAAGCCCTTTCTTTAAATGATTCCATCCCAGAAAACTATGATGAAACACAAAATACACTCCGAATGCCTGCAAGAGAGGTAAGAATATTCCGATTAATAATGAAGCTGTTGACAATATCGTGCTCTTTCGTGGTTGTATGAACACAGTCATTAATAGCAAAAGAATTGATGATTCCGATAGCAAAGATGATGTCAATAATCCTGCTGTATCGGGTATTGAGGGAATTGATAATGCATTGATTATTGTATTTGTCTCGGGAATATGAGTGGCAAGTATGAATGACAATACTGCAAAACCTCTTAGGAATAGAAGCCATGGATTATGGATATTCTCTTGCTCATATTCCGACTGACCAAAATGCCACATGGAATAGAGTAAGAAAATGATGAGTCCGAGAAGAGGAGACATAATCCATATCGACAACATGAATATTCCTTTTGCCATATAGCCGAGTATAAACAATGCAAGAGATTTTCCGGATCTTTCACCGATGGTCAATACATGATCCATCGCTCCATGTGGAATACCGATCAATATCATACCTATGGCGAGAATACTCCAATTGATTAACTCCAGTTCATACTGTTTGCAAAGCAGAAAGAAGAGGGAAACAATCAAGGGAATAAAACTAAATGCATATTGAGCAGTTCCTGATAATATATCCTTCACCGCATACTTCATGAAAAGTGTTTTGGGTAATGCCATGAATATTGAGATATCTTCAATGAAAGAAGTTTTTTCTTCGAGGAATTGAAGTACTCTCTTTCCGTCAACATGCTGAAACAATCGTTCAAATATCTCTTTTCCTCGCGAAGGATGATGTTCAAGTATTTTAAGCAATAATCTATCATAGAATGAAAATTTACCCGAGCGAAGAATCGATCTGTGTTCGAAGCATTGGGTTTGAATTGAATCAACAATTTGAATGGCATCTCTAGCCATTTCCTTAAATGCATATCCCGTACTTGGCTTCACTTTTCCTGCCCCACTCCCTGTTCTAAACAATGTAGGTGATAGTGAATCCAATTGCAATGTGCAGGAAGACATCGGTATTATGCCCTGTTCTTCTGTATCAATTACATATGAACCAAATCTTTTCTTTCGACAATATTCCTTCAATTGTTCCTGTGCATATATATGTTCAATCGGACTGGTTCCAAAGCGAGTCAATTCAATGAGGGCATGAGTTGGAGAGAATGGTAGTATATAGATAAATTGTGTTGCATTTGATTGATCTACCGAAAAATCCATCATCGTGAATGTTTCAATATCAAAGTGTGGTTCTTTAGTCGTGATTCTCCAGCCGAAAAAAGACTGCAGTAGAAATGTTTCATGTGATTTGGCAGGATTCCAAAGAGGAGGTCTAGAATCAAATACATGTTTAGAATTGATTGTATGATTCTGGGTTGTGATCGTCAGGATATTGGTTTTAGGATTACTATGAACATTCTCTGCTCGCTCGCGTATGAATTCTACATGGCATGAAGAAAGAATGGAACGAAGTTCATCATACAATGATATACTTGAAATATGATGATAACTGTATGGTGAGACTGATCGTGGAGCATCATCATTTATTCCCAATGCTCCCCATGAGTGATTGATGAGTGATGTAAAGCTCAATTCTTCAATTTCTTCCTTCTTTGCCCAAAAGCAGAATGTTTTGTCATTCAATAATTTCTCATCCGGCTCAATGATTACCAATAAAGCATTACTCAATATACCTTGAGCATGCATTCGACGGATGATTAGGGAATTAGCAGCTCCCAAACCAATAAAGACATAATCTACTATGTAATCAGAATCTTGCATGCTGAAAATACATAGAAATATTATATGAAAAGGTTGTTTTGAGTATTCAGTTCATGAAAATATTTCTCATGCTGAAGTTATTCTCAAAATTGTATATTTGAAACAGTTCTTTACACTCCTTATCAAGAAAGACTGAGGGAATTGACCCTATGAAGTCTTGACAACCCTCTCAGGAAACTGAGAGAAGGTGCCACATTCAACTCAATGAATCATTGAGAAAGATAAGTTAGAATACAGCCATCATACTTTCTAAATATAGATAGTGTATGCTCTTCTGACTTGTCGGGAGAGCATTTTTTTTTGCTTTCTCGTCAAGGTCCCTCCTTTTTTGAATAAGGTGATAGTAGTGAACATGTAAAATGTTTTACTTTATTGGATCACTGAAATGAGAGAGAGCACCAAAGCTATCCACAGCATACCTGTTGATGAATTGACAGGTTCAATTTCCACACCCATTTATCAAACCTCCACTTTTGTGCAGGAAGGACCCGGCATTCACAAAGGGTTTGATTATGCACGAAGCAATAATCCAACACGAAAAGTACTTGAAGATGTAATCGCAACATTAGAACGCGGCACGAATGGATATGCATTCGCAAGTGGATTAGCAGCTATTGATGCTGTGATAAAACTATTATCAGCAGGTGATGAAATAATCGCAGTTGATGATATCTATGGTGGTGCATATCGTTTATTCACACATATCTATGAAAAATTTGGAATTAGTGTTCGATATGTTGACACTACAGATGCACAAAATGTAGAGCAAGCAATACAATCGAATACAAAATTGATATGGCTAGAAAGTCCAACGAATCCCACCTTGAAAATATCAGATATACAAGGAATTGCGAAGATCGCGAAACAACATGGATGTCTATTGTGTATTGATAATACATTTGCTTCTCCTGCATCACAGAAACCATTGGAGCTTGGAGCTGATATCGTTATTCATAGTGGTACGAAATATCTAGGTGGTCATAGTGATTTGATTGCGGGTCTAGTCGTGACTTCAACACAAGAATTGGGTGATAAAATCAAATTCATTCAAAATGCATCCGGAGGGATTCTCGCACCATTTGACAGCTGGCTTGTATTGAGAGGCATAGAAACTCTTGAAGTCAGAATGAAACAGCATTCAAATAATGCAGAACAGATTGCTGAATTTCTGTGTAAACAATCATTAGTCAATAATGTCTATTATCCTGGACTTGCACATCATAAGAATTTTGAAATTGCGAAAAATCAACAGCGATTCTCCGGTGGTATGATATCATTTGATTTGACCATTGATGATAAAGCAATTGCCGAAAGAATCGTCACATCTACCAAATATTTCAAACTGGCGGAAAGTTTGGGAGGAGTAAAAAGTTTGATTTGTCTCCCAAGCGAAATGACCCATAAATCCATACCGAAAAAGAAAAGATATCAAAGTGGAGTAACAGACAGTTTGATACGACTCTCCGTGGGAATTGAAGATGTTCAAGATCTCATAGAAGATTTGGAGCAAGCATTAGAAATTGCAAGAGGATATGCTGATGTCAATGGGGAGAATGCCTAATGCCAAGAAAGACATTGAATATTGGACTATTCGGATTTGGTTGCGTTGGTTATGGATTATATGAGGTTCTCGAAAAGACACCAACATTGCAAACTTCAATCAAGAAAATCTGTGTAAAGCATGCAGAGAAAGAAAGGGTGATACCCAAAGATCACTTCACTTTTGACAAATATGAATTACTGAATGATGATAACATCAATGTGATCGTTGAATTGATTGATGATGCTGATGCAGCATTTGAAATTGTGTCTTATGCCTTGAAACATGGAAAAGCAGTGGTAACAGCCAATAAAAAAATGTTGGCAGAACATCTTGAGGAACTGCTTTCTCTTCAAGCAAAGTACGAATCCATTGAAGGAATCATCAATGGATCTACAAATTATATTCTGACAAAAACATCCGATGAAGGCATTGGATATTCCGAAGCACTTGCAAATGCTCAGGAATTAGGATATGCAGAGAGCAATCCCATTCTTGATACAGGAGGATATGATGCAAAATACAAACTCATTATTCTGATTCTACACGCTTTTGGCATCATGGCAAAACCTGATGATATCATAAACTTGGGAATTGATCGATTGGGTGAACTTGAGCTAAACTATGCAAGAGAGAAATCACTGAAAATAAAACTTATTGCTCAAGCATATAAAACCGATAATGGTGAAATAGCAGCATTTGTGATTCCTACATTCGTGAGTAAAACAGACAAGTTGTTTACGGTTGATGATGTGTTCAATGGAATTATCACAAAGACAGCTTTTGCGGATACACAGTTTTTTGTCGGCAAGGGTGCAGGAGCATATCCTACGGCTTCTGCAGTATTATCAGATATTTCTGCATTGTCATATGACTATAGATATGAATACAAAAAATTGAATTATAGCGAGACTATTCGATCGTATGAGAATTTGTATGCACGCATATTATTGAGACATAACACTGTGGATCATGATACAATCGAACAATATTTTGAAGAAATACATGAAAAGTATGCAAATCAATCTATAGGATATGTGATAGGCATACTCTCATTTGCGAATTTGCATGAGCTGATACGCTGCCATGAAGAATCTGTTTCGGCAATATTATTTGATACCATCGATAAGATATGAAAATGATTTGATGAATGAAAAAGAGTAGTTATCTTCAATGTATCTTTGTTAATTCTGAACACATTATCTGTATATCTGAATGAGAGAAAAACAACAACTCCGCTTCTTTGATATTACCATGATGGTCATTTCACTCGTGATTGGTATGGGCATTTTTCGTGCTCCTGCTACGGTTGCTCAAAGAGCGGGTAGTGAATTGATCTATTATGTCGCATGGATTACCGGCGGATTGATTGCTCTTTGTGGTGCCATAGGTTATGCAGAAATTGGGAAGCGCATGCCGGTGAGTGGTGCATATTATTCGATTTTCTCAAGAGCGTATTCTCCGACATTGGCTTTTGCGATTAATATCATCATACTTGTTTCTAATTCTGCATCAATTGC
>JBEEPK010000014.1:0-28946 GCA_041191145.1 Bacteroidota bacterium | reverse complement strand
ACTTGATAGACATAACTTGTTCCACCAGCATAATAGCCATTATAATACAATGTGTCGCCATTTTGAGAATATGTATAAAAGTGATCTCTGCCCATACCCACATTTGCATATTCATTGATTTGAGTTAATTGCAATGGAACATGTGTACTTTTTGATGAAGCTTGAAATGCATAGGAAATTGTGGGTTCTGTCCATGTTCCCCAAGGACCCGGAAATCCCGTTCCGGAAAAATCCCAAGTGAAGTTGCTCCCGGTTTGTGAAACAAAGGGATCAAAACTCTCCATAACTAGTGCGAATCCAAGTTTAGAGGAATCTCCTACTTGAAAGCATGATTCTTTTGTGAATTGTGGTTGTGATTTTGCAAGAAATGCACCACAGAGGATAAGTAAAGTTGTAACAATATATTTCATGATATTCCTTATGTGGAATGTGAATGAATGTTCTTCAAACTACAATAAATAATTGATTTATAAGAGAAATATACGACCCCTTCGAGGTCGAAGAAATGGCTTTGGTTTTATTGGAGTGAATTACATTTGACCTCTTTCAGGTCCACGACGAAGACTCCAGCGGAGTCATACCCTACCAAAGAGAAACGACCTCGAGGAGGTCTATTATGATGACTCCGAAGAAGTCGGTTTTTACCCTTCGTTTGAGGTTTCTCCGAGGTCGACCTTTTTGACCCTGAAAGGGTCAAGTCCTACCAGAGATGCGACCCCGCTTGGGTCGTCAATGCCGACCCAAGCGGGGTCGAATAAAACCTCCCTACAAATCCAAATACTTCGGATCATACTCAACTTCATTCTCTTCCAAAAACATCAAAAACTCATCCGGATAAGTTTTATGAGCATGATGTTTTTTTTGATTCAACACATATTTCACTACTCTGTGCATACGACGTTGGCTAAATGAAAATGCAGCAAAGCCTTCTTGCCATGAAAATGTAAAACGCGTGAATTTCTTTTCTTTAATGAAGGTATTTGTAGACTTCTTGATTTCACGCACAAGATCAGATATACAACAGCTTGGTTTATATCCAATCACGATATGAATATGATCGGGCATTCCATTTATAGCGAGCATCTTTTGTCCTTTGTTGGTAACAATCCCAGTTATGAATTTATACAATTCATCTTCCCAAGAAGGATGAATCAATGGTGCTCTTCTTTTGGGTGAAAAAATGATGTGGACGTACATTTGAGAATAGGTGCCCATTGTGAATCTCGGCTTTATATTTGGCTTCGATAGATAGATGCGACCTCTTCGAGGTCGAAGAAAGAGTTGGTTTTTTAGCGAGAATAATATTTGACCCCTTCGGGGTCCACCGCGATGACCATGGAAGGCTCAAATCTTACCTACCATAACGATCCTACAACTATGACCCTGAAAGAGTCAAATCTTACCTACCATAACGATCCTACAACTATGACCCTGAAAGAGTCAAATCTTACCTACCATAACGATCCTACAACTATGACCCTGAAGGGGTCATATCCTATTCACCTTCACGATAAGATTACCCTCCACCGACCCCAACGGGGTCGTATATCTCCACTTCAAATCTACCATTGATTTCTTTTAAAATCCCCACTACAATTCCTACCGATTTTCCCTGAATTCCTAAACCCTCAAGATCTTCTCCATCGCCTTCCCTTTTGCCAATTCATCGACGAGTGTATCGAGATAACGTCTATGATCTATTATGCATACGAAACAACGGATAGACTGCAGTGAATGACCTCTTCGCAAAGCAGGCATTATGTTCCGGGGGTTGTGTTCATTTTGTAACAGTTTCGGGCTTGCCGAAGGTGGCGATTTTCACCACAAATGTGTCTGCGGAGCAATGAACCGCCACTTTTGCCAAACTCGTGTTATGTGGAGTTTATTTTATTCCGAAACGACTATTCTTATAATCAATTATTACAATTTTGTTTAAGAAATAGGCGTTCCCAGTAATTCCCCAAATATTTTGCTGTTTAAAGAAATCTGTAATCATTTCATTTTTTACATAATACACATTGGATGGTTGTAAAATGGTTTTGCCAAATTTGACTTCAGAATTTATCTTTTTTCCATAAGCAGTCATATTATCTCCCCAGCTATTCGCACTTAACGAATCAATAATGTTATTAACAGATATTTGATTTGCATTCTCCTCGGATGTAATTAGAGAAAACATACTTGAACCTGAATCAAACATTAGGTTCTCAACTTTACCGTTAATTGTCAAAGGAATGGTAACACGTCCACTTGTAATAGAACAAGCTTGAAAATCTACTTTCGCTAATTTTCTTGGTAGGTCTTTGGTAACACAAATTCTTTTGTTAGGATAATCGATGATTAAATACTGATCTTTAAATAAGTCAGGGGCAATGGTTCCAATATGTTTTTCGGTGCTTGTATACATCGAATCTGTTGGAATCGTTTCTCCATAATCTTTAAAATAGCCGATATTTCTTTCTCCGAATGAAACATTTCCCAGACTCAAACCAACATTTTTAAACATGGGATTTTTTTGGCCGTTGATTATAAAACTTTTAGTAGAATCTATTTTATTATTAAACCCAGAATATTTATCCAGGTATTTAGCAATAGAGTTGCCATATATAACGGTTGTTACTGCACCTAAATCAAATTGCATGGTGAATTTATGTGGTAAGCCATCAATTGAAACTGGAATGTTTATAGCAAGTTTATCATAATATTTTCCAGAAATGCTGTCACTAACCCATTCAAAGGGAATCCAATTCAGCTTCTGGCCATAGCTCATAGAGCTAATAATGAAACTAAATATTATAATGTAAAACCTTCTCATTTTCTTGTAATTCATTTTTATTTAAGATGCTTCAGTTTATCAATAGTTACTTTATTTTCTAAATGCCACATAACGGTTTTCGGCTTGGGGATGTGGCGGTATTTTAGCATAAAAGTTCAACAGAATTACTACTGTTGAACCTTACACAAATGTTTCATAGAGGTACTTCAGCCGCCATATTGCCAAACCGATGTTACCTGCTGGTATTATTCGTCAATTGAAAATTAAAATTATTCTAATGGAAATTTAAATTTTTCAGAATAGTCATCTAACACCATTCCGATTTTCAGCAATCTGAAATCTGAATAACGTTTACCGATTACTTGAACGCCAATAGGCAACGCATCCTTGCTGAGTGAAATTGGCATACTCAAAACAGGATTTTCAGTAAGTGTGAATGGTGTAGTATATGCTTGTGTTGCCATATAATAATGAATGGTCTCGTTATTTACATTTATGGGATTATTGTAAATATTAAAATTCCCGTACTGTTTTGTTGGTTTATGATGTGGAAATGCGTTTACCGCACTTACAGGACAAATAAACGCATCAAAATTGTCTAAGAAATTCTCCATCTGAGTAATTAACGAATCCTGAATGTTTAATGCTTCCATATATTTTTCCACCGAAGTTGGTTTTACAATATTCTGATGCATTGGCACATTTTTCAGTACTCCTTTTGTAAACGGAATCCCCATCCATTTTTCAAAATTTGAAGTATTGTAACCACCTTGCATACCTACAAAACTTCCCCATGTTTTCCAAGCAAGGTAAAAGTCAATAGGTGGCGTAATTTTCACAACAGTAGCACCCGATCTTTCTAATTTTGAAACGTAATCTTGAATCGCCTTTTTTATTTCATTATCAACAGGTACGCCACCAAACTCATCAGTCCATGCAATTTTTAGGTTCTTTATGTCAATCGTATCCTGATATCTGTTAACAGGTATAAGTTTTTTATCGGTATTGGTGGTTTGTGCAATAATATCCATGGCAAGTTCCAAATCTTTAATAGTTCTGGCTAAGGGACCTGCAACCGCCAATGATTTAAGACCATTGACAGGTTCATTAGGGTCAGTTTGAATACCATTGATTGATACCACCCCAAATGTAGGTTTAAAACCGTATACTCCGCAATATGCCGAAGGAAGCCGAATAGACCCCGCTAAATCGTTTCCAAACGACAAAGAAGTCATACCCGATGCCAATGCTACCGCACAACCACCACTGCTGCCTCCACTTGTTCTTTTAATATCCCAAGCATTATTGGTTTTACCGAAAATAGCATTATCGGCCTGCATATCCATGGCTAAAACCGATAAATTGGTTTTGCCAATAATAATAGCCCCTTCAGATTTGAGCAGTTTAACAAGTTCAGCATCTTTTCTTGGGATATGGTTTTGCAATGGTTCATACCCTGATGTAGTTATCAGTCCTTGTGTCAAATAATTATCCTTAATCGTGATTGGAACGCCATGCAATTTCCCAAAATTCATTTCTTTTTTAATTGCTTCGTCTGCTAATTTTGCCTGGTGTAAAGCGTTTTCTTTGTCAATTAAGACGAGAGCATTAAAGATGCCATTTTGTGCTTCTATTTGGCGTAAATAAGCCGATACCACTTCATAAGAAGTAACTTCCTTGTTCCTAATTTTAGCTGCTATTTCTGTAGCAGACATAAATAAAATGTTGTTTTGTGCCATAAGTTGAATGGATAATAAAGTAAAAAACACTGTTTTGAAAATGACATTCATGTTCGTAAATCTTAAAAATGATAAAAGCATTTTATAATATCAGAACACAAAATTAGGTGTTGGTTTTACCAATCCCGTTCAACTATTTTAAGAAATGATCTTTCTCCGAATTTGACTCAAATATTGTGGAGTTATATTTAGAAATGAAGCTATCAAATATTGGGGAACACGTTGTATCAGGTTATTGCTATTCTTCAGTAATTTTTGGTATCGTTCAGTTGGTGTTAGAAAAATGGTGTCCTGTAATTTTATTTCCCATGTTGCGAAAAGATTCTCAGCCATTAACCTTCCCGCACGTTCGAATAAAACATTTTCGCTATACAATGCCTGTAGTTCTTTATTAGAAATAGTCAGAATGTTTGAATTTTCTAATGCCTTAAAATTTTTCTTTGAAACAGAATTAGTTAAATAAGATGGATAATCTGTCATAAAACATCCCTCAAAACAAAAACCTTCAATTATCTCGTTTCCATCCTTTTCATAAAAAGAGTAAAAAGCTCCTTTTTCAACCAACGCAAGGTTATGACTAACTTTTCCTTGTACTAAAAACATATCCCCCTTAGCAATGACAGCAGGTTTCAATTTTGTCCAAAATAAATTGAACAGTTGGTCAGGTAGCTCCAACTTTTTATTAAGTGCTATTTTTATTTGCTCTGTCATTTTTATGCTTGCAGGTAACTACCTTATACTCGATACTTTCTTTCGCAAATAGTATACACCGTAGATGTATATAGAAAGAAATATCACTTTGTGTCAATATACGTTTTTGAAAAGTCAACCAATGAATGTCTTATCTGTTGAAGTTTCTTCATACTGATGCAACAATATATCTCTTTCGGTTACTATTGTTACAATCTAATTCTAACTTATTTATTCAACACGCAAGATCTTCTCCATTGCTTTTTCCTTTTGCAATTCATCCATGAGGGTATTGAGATAAAGAATCTGTTTTATGAGTGGATTCTCTATCTCTTCAATTCGATAGCCACAAATCATCCCCTTGATCATTTCTGCATTTGGACTGATACTTGCTTGCGCAAATAAATCAGCAAAAGTAATATGCTCATTGATATATTTCTGAAGTGTGTGTTCATCAAATCCGGTGAGCCAGCGAATTACTTGATGTAATTCTTCTTTGGTGCGACCCTTCTTTTCAATCTTTGCAAGATACAGTGGATATACCGCCGTGAATGACATCTTTGCCATGCGGGCATTATGTTCGGGGGGTTGTATTCATTTTGCTAACGGTTTCGAGCTTGGCGAAAGTGGCGAATTTTACCACAAATGCGTCTGCGGAGCAATGAACCGCCACTATTGCCAAACCGCTGTTGTGGGAAATATGCTTTTCATAACTTACTTTGTCCGATGAATCAGAAATGCATTATCAATGTTCTGCATTCCAATCTTCGGATAGTATTCCATTGCTGTTTGTGCAGAAAGAAGTATTAATGATGTCTGTTCTCCAATCTTATCCTTTGTTATATCAATGAGTTTATTCCCTATTCCAATTTTCTGATACTCTTTTCTCACGGCAAGGTCGGACAAATAACAACAATAGCAAAAGTCAGTCAATGAACGCGATATACCAACTAGTTTGTCATTTTCCCAAGCCGTAATAATTAAGTTAGAATTGTCATACATTTTTGCAATTCTTTCTTTGTCTGCGGTTGGTCGGTTAATGCCTGAGCTATTGTAAAGTTCAATGATATGATCAGTGTCTGGTATTATATCGGTACGATACTGTATTTCCATTTTGCTATTCTTTCAATATGTTTTCTGCTAACATATGTGATTTAGTTTACACTTTTTCGCCAATATAACTATTGATTGTGTTGTATGAGTAGTGGATATACCCCAGTGAATACATCTTCGCCATGCGGGCATTTATGGTGTGAACGCGTTTATGGTTACAACGATTTGTAGTTATGAGAAGATGGCTATTTCAGATTACTTTACTTACTAGCTACAGATAGTGCAAAAAGGAAGCTATCATACTTTAATCAAACTATAACACTACATATGTAGGACAAATGACTTTTACCAACCTATTTTTATTCATTGTCCTTATTGCTTGTAGAGCTTTTGACTATAGCTATTGTTTCCTTGTCTTACTAAAATGAAGTACAATCCTTTGCTCAAGTTCGAAATATCAATAACATTTTTGTTTTGGGTATTAATTAGTATTTGACCCATTACATTTGAGATTACAATACTGGTATTATCATTAATAGGACACATAATGTTTATTTCATTATTCCCTGGATTATAAAAGATGGATATTTTATCTGAAGGAATTTCCTTTTCTTTGACACTTGTGAAACTGGATTGTTCTTTGAAAAAATTCCAGATTTCTACACTTGCATTTATATCGAGATTTTTAGGAGGAATCTCAATCATAATAGTACCCTGACTACCTGGCCAACTATGTCGACCATCTGTAAATTTGTAGAAGGTAAGCGGACAAGAATTATATACATATTTAGTTACAGAGCAATTATCAGCAGTATTATTATCGGGGATTTGTATGGTGGAGAATCCTTGTGTACAATTGTTTTTACTTCCCCAAAAGGAAAGAATAGTATCTATGGAAGGCCAATAGTTTGGATAACCATTGTAATTGATATCTGGGTCGTTATCGCCATGCATGATCAGAACAGGTTTTGAGGTAACAGACTGACAAGAGTACTGTTTACTGTTTATGAGAGGATTGATAGAGAAACCTCCACTAATCACCGCAATTGCGGCTATTTTATTACTTAGTTCACAGGCTAGTGTATAGCAAAGCGCACCTCCGCGAGAAAACCCGCAGGAATACACTTTGTCAGCTGATACATTATTCTCGGCTATCAACTTATCAATGAGAGCAGAAATGAATGCCACATCATCCCATTTGTGTCGACCATTATCATTCCAATCCAAACAGTTAAAAGGGTCATTGGGATCTTTTAGACCAAGTGGATATGCTACAATGAATTTGGCTGTATCAGCAACTGCATTCATGTTTGAATAGCCGATGTGTTCATCCATGTTGGAACAGCGTGCATGTAAATTAATTATGAGAGGATATGTTACTTGATTAGGATAATCACTTGGTAAAAACAATTTGTATATGCGGTATGTCCCTCCTATCTGAATGCTATCAGTGACAATAACTCCAGCTTGTGCTTCTAAGTGTATTGAAATTATCACGATCACAAAAAGTAGGTTCGCCTTTATTTTTTCTAGTATAAAATTATCTGTAATCTTATCTATACTAGATAATATGTTTTTGATGGTCATGCTTATAATTTTCATTACTGATATCATATGTGATTGGGTTTTCGCTTTACATGGTAAACTTGCTACTAACGTTTTGTGGCTTTACTTTCGGGCGGGATTTTTAGTACTACACTCGATCCGAAGCACCACAGTTCAAATTTAACAAAATGCGTCAGATGAAGTACTGAACACCGCCTGACGCAAAACCCATGTTGGTGGCAGTTTTTATTTTCGTAAGTATAAAATAAGATTTGAATAGTCAATAATTGCTTTATTTTCTGTCAATATATCCGCTCCAATTACTCCATCAACTTCTTTTAGCCCCATTGAAGTGAATGCTTTGTTTACGTGGTCTAAATTCATTACGTAAACATTAAATTTGGTTTTGACTAAAGCACCCAGCTTAAAAGTATTATTTGCCGACTTTTGTAACGTTTGTGTACCACCAGCACCTGTCCCACTTTCTTTAGTGCCCTCTGTATTTAGATTAAATTTGAGTTTTCTATTGGTTTCAATGACAGTCGCACCTGCTCCAGTATCCAAAATAAACTCTCCGTCCACACCATTAAGCACAACCTTAATGTGCAAATGTCCAGAAGCCATTTTTGTGATTGGGATTTTTATATAGTCATGCTTTACAGTTAAGAACTTCTCTAATTCTGTTGAGTCCATATTGTTTTTTGTTTCAACTTTTGTGCATTCAAGTTATGTCTTGCTAATAAAAATGCACCGATAATGAATGTGGTTAAAATGAATTTTGAATTGTTACTTGTCATACTATTTCTATGTTTTAATGTTCTACGTATAATTGCCACCAACTAGTGTGTTACCTTAACCCTATTGAGCATATTTTTAAAATAGTAAAGATTTATTCTCAACTTATTAAGAACAAATAATTTAATTCTAAAATAATAGAGATATCTAATAAAACGATGATATGACATCTTCAATAATTTGTATATGGTGATTGGTATGTATATCCAATACTATAAACGTATTTTTCTTATTGAGTACTCCAAAAATATTATGTTCATAAAATTTATTTGGATCTGCTTTTTTTAATTCTTCTATTATTTCTCTTGTTTTTGAAAAGAGAGCATCAAAATCTGTTTTCTCTGTTTGTTTGGGATTTACAGCATCAGGAGCTTTACCCCTTCCCCTTGGGAATTTATTGATTGTAAATACAATTGCTCTTGCAAGGTTAAACTTCCACTTATATTGAGCAGGATCAGAAGCTGTTAAAGCAGAAATCATTTTAATGATTACAAGAAGCGAATGTTCTATGTGCCAGCCAACATTAGCGGATGATACAGATAAGTTTACCTTCTCGGCATCTTTTATAAATGTATACAACTTGTCTAGTTGTTGATCTATATTTCTCATTTTTTGAATTTATAAATATATAGTTTACACTTATTTTATAAAATCCTGTATGACATTTAAAACCATGGTAGGTTTTTCGATAGGACTAATGTGCCCGCCTTCTATTTCTATCGTCTGAATGTTTGGCGGTATTGGTACATAATCTTCTTTCCCTTTTATGGCGATTGCATTTACTTTTAGATGAACAATCAAAGGTGTAGTATCCTCGGCTTCAATTATTATTTTTTGATCTATGTGTTGAATATCTTTTTTTGTGAGAATATTCATTGGTCTTTGCAGTTGTACATACAATTGGGGATTGTTCTTCAGAGATGAACTGCTAAACATTGATTTTGCCACCTGTTTTGTGTAGAATGCTCGAAATATCAAAAGCAAATGTTGAAGTTTGAAGAGTATCTTCTTTTTTGGTGTGGCTACTTCAAAAGGCATATTACATAAACATATCGCTTCGAACTTATCGGGATTTTTATGTGCTGCTCTCAGTATCGTCATACTACCCCATGAATGCCCCACTGACATGACTTTGGAGATATGTAAACTGTCTATAATTTCAATGAGCATATCTGCACAATCATTCATGGACCAATCTGTTTTTGTGATTTCTCGACTTTCGCCATGAAGTGGCATGTCAATCGTTATGACGGTTCTGTCATCAATACGCTTTATCTGCTCATCCCACATGTGATGATCGAAATACACCCCATGAAGAAAGATGATTGGAATATTATTGCTTTGCCGCTCATGTATATGAATGGCTATCTTCCCAAGATTAGTTGGGACAAATATGCTTTTTGCAGGTATTGACATATTGATGACTTAGGATATGGTTAATATCTGACATGATATCATTTCAATTACTAATGGAAGGAGCCTGTTTGAAATATGTACGATCGATTATTTGTTGAATCATAAAGTCAGACATATCACCTAAGGTGACTGCTAACTTCAATCCTTTACCGTCAAGCGTTACGAGGACATTTCCCTTTTGTGTTTTATCGACAATATTTGGACAACGCACGATGGTCCAATCTAATCCACTATTCATGATGATTGGCTCCATTCGGTTTTTGTCATCGATTATGGCCTTTAGCCACTTCATGAAATATGGAAGAATAACTTTTCTGAAATACCAGGGTTGAAAACTATAACTATTTCCAGCACCAATATTACTCATGGCAATCAGCCTTTTTATTTGTAGCTGTTCCATTTCTTTCACAATAATGTTTGTTGCATCAGAAATAAATGTATTGTGATTTCCATCACCCTTCCCGCCAATACCTAAGCATTGTATGACCGCTTCTTGATGCTCTAATGCTTTCCTGACATCATTGGTGTTCAAGACATTGCCTTGGATGATGATTAGGTTTTTATGTTGAATGCTGATAGCAGATTTATTGCGAACAAGTACAGTAACTTGAAAACCTTTCGATAAGGCTAATTTCAAGATAGCTTGACCCGAAAAACCGGTGGCTCCAAAGATTACTATGTTCATGATACATTTAGCGTAGTTCAATGCAAATATCGAAAGGTTGTATTGCTTGCACATGACACAAATGTGTCATAATGAATGACTAGCTAATTTTTTTCTGATTCGGGTTAAGGATTGCCTCTCTATGCCTAAAAATGATGAGAGTTGTGTCAAAGAGACTCTTGAATATACATCCGGAGATTCTTTCATGAACATTGTATATCGTTCTTCAGCTGTTTGAAACAGAAAGCTTTCTATTCGTCTTTGTTGTTCACTCAAAACTTCTTCTGCAATCAATCGACCATAACTTTCAAGTTGTGGGAACAATTCATATCCATTGTAAATATGTTCATAAGTCAGATTTACCAATATGCTTGGCTCTATGGATTGAAAATAATACGAACTTGGTTCTTTTGAAATGAATGCGGAATAATGCGTAGCATAATGTTGTTCTTTGATGAATCTCACTGTGATATCTTTTCCGTATTTGTCGAGATAATAACATCGTATAAGTCCCTGAGAAACAAAACCTATATGTTTTTGAACTTCATTAGCATGAACATAATATTCTTTTGATTGCAATGTGGTTATTGATATACCACTTCGTATATACTCCAACTCAGATTCAGTCAGTTTTGGACACAAAGAAATGAGTGAATGTATAAATGTATCTATTGCTTCTTTCATTTATTTCTCTGTAAATGAAATGGTAAATATCCTTCAAAAACAAGATAGGTAATATTGTAATATCTTACTGTGTTGATATTCGATTACTTTGGGGTCGACCATGATAACTTCGAATGAATCATATCTAAACTCCTAGCAGAATCAATTCCTGGTCGTACCCCAGCGGGGTCGAATCTTTCTCTTTTCTTCACTCCAATTGTTTCCTCCTACTATGTGCAATCAATGATTTCATTTGTGATATGGCAATCCTGTTCAATTGAATCAGTCTGTCTGATTGCTTCACTCCTTGTTGTATGAGCATGGCATTAATACTTTCCAGATTTGAGAGTATCACCAATTGTTCAATGGTGGCGAAGTCTCGTATATTTCCATCTAGATCGAGATTTTCATCACGCCATTGTTTTGCAGTAAATCCAAATAATGCAACATTGAGTAAATCTGCTTCATTTGCATAGACAATGGTTATCTGAGTTTTGGTCAATTCTTTGGGAATCAGATATTCTCTGATTGCATCTGTGTGGATATGATAATTAACCTTTGTTAAATGTCGCTGATAACTCCATTCCAGTTTCTTACTCTTATACTCATCTTCTTTAAGTCTTTGAAATTCTTTAACTAAGTAAATCTGGAATTTCGGACTTAACCACATTGCAAAATGAAATGCAATGTCTTTATGAGCATATGTTCCCCCATACCTGCCTGATTTTACTTGTAAGCCAATAGATTTAGTTCTATTTATCCATTGCCCTACAGATAAAATAAAACGGTTAGTGCCGGATTCATGTTCAAGTACCTTGAATTCGGGGTAATTAAAAAAGGAGTTATGAATACTTTCCCATATGCCCAAGTATTCAATTGTGTTTTTATTGGTTATCCATTTTCCTATCAAACCACTTCCTTCCGGAAAACTCCTTGTCATGTCTGTAAGACTTATTAAATCATATTCTTGCTCAGTCAGAATTGAAATAGTACTCCCCTGTACATCAATGTGATTTTTTCTTCCCATTATTTTTCTCCCCTGCTATGAGATACGACCTCTTCGAGGTCGAAGACGGGGTTGGTTTTTTTCTGAGAATAATATTTGACCTCTTCGAGGTCCACAACGATGACTCCGAAGGAGTCATACTCTACCAAAGAGATTTGACCACTTCGGGGTCGACCGTGATGACCCTGAAAGGGTCATATCCTATTCACATTCACGATAAGATTACCCTTCACCGACCCCATCGGGGTCGAATATTCCCACTTCAAATCTACCATTGATTTCCGATCTAATCCCCACTGCAATTCCCACCTATTTTCCCTGAATTCTTATACCCGCAAGATCTTCTCCATTGCTTTCCCTTTTGCCAATTCGACTACGAGTGTTTCGTGATTGTGGATTTGTTTTGTTAGTGTACTCACTAATTGTACTTGTTGGTTGAATCTACAGATTAGATCTTAACAAATTTCTTCGTTTTATGTACAAATCTATTCTGAATATGTATAAAGTATGAGCCAGAAGAATAATTCGAGATATTGAGACTAATACTTTGATTTTTATCTGAATGATCATCAATATCAAGCTTATGTACTAATCCACCCTTTCCATCAAAAACACTTATTTGAGTATAACCATACATATCATTCAATTCAAATTGTACATAATTACTTGCAGGATTTGGATGGAGATGTATCTCAAATTCGTTCTCATGAGATCTTTGAGAAACAGAAGTAATTTCCGTACAGCCTGATTTAAATAATGGTAATAGTTGAATCTTTCGATTAATTACGTTTGACACATCTGCTTCTTTAAATCCAAGCCAATTTTGTAATACAGTTCCATAAACATCCCTGAAGTCATATTGCATAGGTACACCTTCATCCAACCCAACTTGGGTATCAATCTCAGGATGATCACCTATGATTTGATGTCGAATACAAGAACCAAATAAAAATAATGGTGCAGCCGTTCCATGGTCAGTTCCAAGTGCAGCATTTGATCTGATTCTTCTGCCAAACTCAGAGTAAGTCATGCCTATCACTTTGTCATCTACATTTAATAACTTCAGGTCATCTTGAAATGCATAAATGGCATCTGAAACTTCTTTAAGAAGATTGCTGTGAATCCCTGTATTTGTTGTGCCCCCTACCACTTGATTATCATGAGTGTCAAAGCCACCAATCTGAACGATATAGATTTTCGTTTTCAATCCACCGGAAATTAGACGAGCTACATTTTTTAATTTTTTGGACAGTTCTGTTGTCAGATTATCCCATTTAGGAGATAAGTTCTTACCTGCATTTGCAGCTGTGCTAATGACAGAAGCAAATGCATTAGTTTGTGAAACAGTATCATTCACAAATGCGAGCGCATCGCCATAGCAATTGCTAGGAATGTCACCTCCAGCACTTACCAAGGCAGTTCCAGGATTAAAAGGGTCTAATAAAGATAAACTATAATTTGCATTGACACCTTGGCAGGTTTCTGATACTATTTTACCCATAGTTAATGCAAATGGATGTGGATTTTGTGAATTGGGATAACCATTTGGATAGTCAGAATAGTTCAAGTCATACATTCTTCCTATCCACCCTCTGTTTTCAAAAACTTCAGCACTCGAAGCACTATTCCATATATCAGTGGATCTAAAATGAGAACGATTTTGATCTGGATAACCAACATTTTGGACAATACCCAATGCCTCCATGTCCCAAACCTCTTTCATGCCTTGCATTGCACTGTGAAAACCATAGTCATTATGGAAATTGAGAATGGATTTCTCTGGTATTATAATATTATTCCTAACAGCATTCAGATTAGCATATTGCTCATTATGAAAAATAGTTGCCAAGCCATCATTGCCTCCTTGCAATTGAACAAGCACTAGTACTTTTTCATTCTCATCATTATTTATCAATTGTGCGTTTTGACGTGAAAGGCCAAATAACTGAAATCCACCTAAAGTAAATGGTATCGAAACCATAGCTGCGGTTTTGATAAAATCTCTTCTGTTGATAACTCTGTTTTTCATTGCTTACATAATTTGAAATTCTGACATCCTGACCATGACAGAAAAAAGATTCTTTAATTTATTCTCAACAGATGTTGCAAGTGCCATGTTCGATTGGTCCGAGAGATAATCAGAATACTCTACACTCCATTCAAAATCAGGCAGACCTGGGATAAGAATATTCTTTAAACTTGCTACTTGAGAAGGTGTGATTGGATAGTTGAACATAATCTCTGCAAGTCCATTGATGAGCATATTCGGATCAATAGCATCTTTAATGTTCTTAACTATCTCCAGTACAGGTATAAGATTAGTAATCTTATAGTTCGTGTCATTATAACTAAATGTACCTCCCTCTACCATTAACCTACAAAACTGATGCCGCTTAGGAAGGAGCAAATTGTTTAACCAGAATTTGTAAAATTGAGGTTCCTGATAATACGCCTTCCAGCCTGCAACATTTGGATGATAGAATAATGCCTGCTCCAAGTCAGCACTCATGATATAAATATGATACGCATGGTCATACTCTTTTTCTACATTACCTTTTGGAGGAGCTATTCCTAAACCTCTAGTGACAGACATCATCAAGTCAATCGGACTTTTAATCATACAAGCCGTTGATTGGAAAAAATGTTCTGATTTCAACAAAACTTTCAAGGCTGGCGCGATTTCGTAATTGTTATCACGCAAAATGGTTGCCAGAGGTTGAATAATATTGGCCTCAACATCATTAGATATCTCATAATTAACAAACCACCGATACAATTTTCGCATGATGAATAGAGAACACTCTTCTTTTTGGAAAATTATATTAATCAAATCTTTATACTCTTCAGCTCCATTCTCTTTAATAGCTAAATTTTTAAATCGGTGGGAAAGTTGCTTTGTACCTTGCGTATGTCTGCTAGCAGAAAATTGTGCTTTAAGTGCATTAGGGTCGCTGAGTTGAGGTACTCGCCATCCTGTGAGCACTTTTGCCATTTCAAAGACATCCTGCTCTGTGTAATTAGTATAGTCACCAGGAGACACTAATGGGCCTTTTCCTACAGTAAACAGTTCTAACAATTCTCTAGAATAATTCTCGTTCGGGGCAACATTTGTATTTTCAGCTCCGCTCAGATAAATGAGCATGCTTGTATCTATTGTAATCTGCTTTGTAATTTCCTTGAAATTGCCGAGTGCTATATCTCTAAGCAATGAATAATATACATACTCTCTATGCGCAATTGTAGCATCTGCAACTACAAAATGATTATGCCAAAACAATATTAATTTATCTACTATAGATAACTCACTATAGTGCATTTGTAGTGCTACCCATGAATACAGTGATTTGCTTCTCGAACGCAAAACTCTATTCCTAAGCATAGGAGGATTAATATTTGGAAATGGGGCACCTTTCACCCATGTTTCACCATATAAGGCAGCTGGATCATTCAGTTGATTATTTCCTGTTCCATCAGGAATGGATTTCAATGGCGGGGAAGGGATTGATATTGGTGCAAAAAGTGTATCTACTGTTCCATGTAATCCCAAATTCATAGAATCGGTTACCATTTGTACAGAAGGACCAAATGTGGTGCGCCTTAATAAATGTCTAGCTTGAACAGAAGTCCAATTCCCAGTATATACGTCTAAATATGCCATACATTAATTGTACTTTATGGTTAACTGTTACTATCATATTGTCGAAAATTTATCGCTATTTGTATCAAGAATAGAAGCAAGAGCGAAGATAATTTCTCCATTGTTAATATATGTTATTTTAAAATTCATTAAATGTGATTTTAGTTTTTTTATGATTCCTTTGCAGTGAACAGATAGTAATTTCTAACTCTCTTAAATCAACAATGTATACATTCTTAATTTTTCCATTTATTCCTACACCCGCAAGATCTTCTCCATTGCTTTCCCTTTTGCCAATTCATCTACGAGTTTATCAAGATAACGAATCTGTTTTGTGAGTGTATTTTCTATCTCTTCAATGCGATAACCACAAATCATTCCCTTGATCATTTCCGCATTTGGATTGATAGTGGCTTGCGCAAAAAAATCAGCGAATGTGATTTCCTCATTGATATATTTCTGCAATGTGTGCTCATCAAAACCGGTGAGCCAGTGAATTACTTGATGCAATTCTTCTTTGGTGCGACCCTTCTTTTCAATCTTTGCAAGATAGAATGGATATACCGCAGTGAATGACATCTTCGCCATGCGGGCATTGTGTTCGGGTGTTGTATTCATTTTGCTAATAGTTTCGGGCTTGACGAAGGTGGCAATTCTCACTACAAATGGTTATGCGGAGCACTGAACCGCCACTTTTGCCAAACACAATAGCCATTTCTTGATAATACTTCTTTTGCATTTCCTTCACCAGTTGTAACATATTTATTAATATCATAACAAGCGGCAAAATTTGCTTCGATTCCAAACAGTTTCACATCATGGTTTTCAACTAGATATGTAAACATTAAGTTTTTTAATTCAAAAAACTCTTTTGTTCCGTGTGTTGCTTCTCCAAGTCCAATTTAATTGTCAGATTCAGAAAAGGTGGTAAAAGTTTTACCGTCAAAACGGCTGAGTCCACACCATCTCGTTCCAAACCATAGATTGCCTTCTTTATCTTCCAATACATTCATTACCGAATTGTGTATTAATCCGTCCGCTTTATTATAGTTTTTAAAGGTCTTGCCATCATAACACCATATGCCATCTTTTTCAGTTGTGAACCATAGTGTACCCTTTGTATCTTCGAATACAGTGTGTGCTCCTTCGCTTAAAAAACCTTCATTTTTGCCAAAGCTTGTAAACATATTTCCATCATAACGGCATAAACCATGTCTTCTGGTGGCGAACCAAATATTGCCCGCTTTGTCTTCCGTGATAGAAGATATCATATCATCAGAAATATATTTCGGAGAATGAGTATATCGTGTATAGGTAGTAAGACGAGCATTACTTCGTTCATCTTCAAAGTATTCATAATATTCAGCTGATGGAAGAAATTGTGTAAGAATTGTTCCATCGTATCGCCATACGCCTCCACGGTTCCATGAGCTAAACCAGATATTTCCACTTTTGTCTTGTATTATATCACTAATATATTTCTCTTGCTTTTCACCAAATTTTACGTGCTTATATGTATAGAGAATAGTAGTGAGACTTCTTCCATCATACCGATAGATTCCCTTATTCTTCGCACCAAACCAGATATTTCCATCTTTGTCTTCTAACATACAGATAATACTCAATGTGTCTGGAATAGGATACTTGGTAAATGTCTTGCCATCATATTTGCATATTCCATTATTCGTTCCTAGAAGAATATTTCCTGTTCTGTCTTGAATAATTGCATTTACATCATTATTACACAAACCATTTCTCATTGTGAAGTTGGTAAATGATATACCATCATAACGATATGCACCTTCCCCTTTTATTGAGAACCATATATTACCGTCTTTGTCAAGAAGCTGACAATTCACATTCTCAGACTGTGTTCCCATAGTCCGAATAATCCTTGGAGACTGTTTCTTTGTAGCGCTTGAATCCTTTTTAGTGTCCGTCTGATTTGATGAAGTATGTCCATTGCATGATATACAAAATACCGGCATCAATAGTAGAGAAAGGAGTATATATGTACGAAGTATCTTTGTCATTTGCTGCTTTGTTTCTGTTAGTATTTTCAATTGTGTCGATTATGTGTCTCAACATTACAAGCTAATGTTTTCTTCATCAATGGACCGTTTATATATTTCTGTTTGAGATTGCTGTATCATCATAGCATTAGGCATTAGTAATTTGTACTCATATCATTTATATGACAATTGCATCTTCGAAGGACTTATTTGCGAGCAGATATCCATTATGTAACTAGATACATTATACTCTATCATCGATTCAGCTTTGGTGGGAACGTTCTATTTCTTCAATGTGAGATCCGCAATTTATAGCTTTTGATTATGTGTTCATTCGAAACAGCGGACATACTGCAGTGAATAACATCTTCGCCATGCGTGCATTGTGTTCGGGTGTTGTATTCATGAGAGATATTTATGCATCTGGAATATTGGGTTCAACTAATTGTTTGAGTTTATCGAGTGATTCTTGCCAACCCAAATAACACATTTCGATTGGAATAGCAGCGGGTATGCCTTCTTGTGTTGCAATAAGTTCTGTGCCGCAAAGTACTTTGCGCAATGTAATGGTGGTAATCATTGTGCCTGGCATATCCGGATTATCAAATGTGTCTGTATACTTCAACAATTCATTTGGAATAATTTCTAGATATTCTCCGCCAAAAGAATGGCTATGTCTGGTGCCAAAATTTGTGAATGACATGTGATAACTACCACCAATGCGAATATCCATGCTATGCACGGTGCACAAAAAACCATGAGGCGGAAGCCATGCAGCCATTGCAGTAAAATCAGTGAATGCTTTATATACTTTTTCAGGGCTTGCTGAGAATATGCGGTGTAAGCGAACGGAATTGTTTGACATGGGAGCTTATGAATTGTGAATGCGTACTTTGGTGTAAGATAGGTGTTTGGAGGGAGTGATGGATTATTTTACAAATGAGAATGCATGTGGAAGTTGAAAGTAATGGTCTGGGCGCGGGCTTCTGTATATACTACTACTTACTGTTGCGAATATTTCAATGATCATAAGAACATCTATTAATGGCTCTTACACGCTGTAAGCGGTTAGGGTAAGTAATATCAATTTAGATAAACTGTAGGCATCAAGAATGATAACTTTTCCTCTATAACATTAATGTTATACTTGTGCTTGCCTGTCTTAGGTAAAAGATGTTCATTGTAATGTTTGAATTTATTTGTCTTTGTGAAAATTCATTTATAAGTCCTGCACAGTTCTGTTGGGTTGGATTCCAAACAATGCAGAGGAATGTGCTTGCATATAATGTTAGTCTTCATCAGATTCAAAACAATTCAATCATACTACATTGTATTATCGTTCAGTTAAATCCTACATAAAACCTTCTCTATTTGTGTAATTCCTACCCATTCATTCAGTATATGATATGTAGACTATATTTTATTAATTAGCATATGCAATCATAATGTATAAGTTTGTCAATTGTTTAACTCCGAATATACTAATCTCTATTCATTCCTTAGTAGGTATATCTTCCCCATCAATTGTCTTCATATAGATATTATTAACTAGCGCTTTCGCTTCATCATCTTCAACTAGATTCCTTGTATATATTTCGCTATAAATAGTCTTTATACGATTGTTAGTCATAAATGATATTATCATACTGATTGCAAACAGCAATAGAAAAATGATACCACTCAGAAGATATTCTCCTTCAGTAAAAAGTACAGCAATGGAAATAAAGAAGATTAAGATCAATGGTAACCTAAATAACAGCATTCGTTTTCTTGTATTTTGTAATTCCTTAAGTAATACAGGATCTGGATCACCACAGTTTGGACACAATACAGCTTGAAAGTTTATATTTTTAGAACAAGTTTTACAGTTTCCTTTCATTTTAGATTCCTACTTGAATTATCCTTACTTACTACACATTTATTATTCTGTAGGGTTTGGTCCATATTGATTTTCACCTAGTTGTCCATCTGAGGCGTATAGAACTATCATCCACATTGGTCCGGCCAAGGGAATGAATGTAATGAAAGTCCACCAAGCACTCTTTCCAATATCATGAAGACGACGAATCCCTACTGAAATCATCGGTACTATTGTAGCAAGGAGATATACTGAGTACATTAAACCATATACTTCATCATCAAATGTTGTACCCAATACGTTATCCATTCCAACAAAAAGTATTAATATTAGAGTTTGCCAAAGTGAAAACATCCAATATTCTTTCTTACTTGCTCTTCCCTTAAAATCAGCATATTGTTTTAACACTTTTATATACCAATTCATGTTACACCTCTTGTGATTACTTATTGGAACCCGTTGTTTATACCATTATTAATGGAGAGAATCCGAGTTAATAGTATTGAGTTTTATTCATTTTCCATGACTTGAACTAAACCAATTACTTCATGAAGACTCTAAAGATTGCATGTGGTTCTTTGCCCGCTAAATCACTCATAGCACAACAACAAGCTAATGGTTTATTTTGATATTTTAATTGTTTGACTATGTATTATGCATTGGAATTGACATTTACGATGCTGTTTTTACATCAACATCACCGATTCCTAAGCACACTCTCTTTGTGTCAATAACACTGTATAATGTTCTTAGGGACAAGACTGATGTTTTTTCTTCACTCCAACTGAGAAATACTATTCAAGACTTATTCTACAATTTTCCACATATAAGAGTCACCGTCCACAGTTACATCTACTTGGTAATTGTGTTCTTCCCCATCTTCTGTGGTTTGGAGTATACCAGAATATTCTTTTCCACCTTTATGAACCAAGCCAAAACTATTTATTGTTAGACTTACTCCCGCATCTGATGCTCTTTTCTGTAGTTCAACATTTAGATCATTTCTTACCTGTGAGGTTAAATCATCTTTAGAAACACCATCATTACATGATATAAGCATAATAGAAATTAACAGGCTGTAAAGAAATTGTTTCATTATAATTCCTAGATTATTAGATATTGTTTTTGAACTGGTTTAGTATCTTTTGATTTGGACTGCTAAATAGTGCAAAAATATTATCCACATTTGCAGTTGATTTTGCACTTATATTAATATTCCCTCCTTCTGGTAAGAGAGTTACCATTATATCACCATAGACCGTAAATTTTTTGTAATCTCCAGTAAGTTGATTTATTGAAGTATTGACTTTTACATTAGAAAAACCTCCCTTATGTAAAGCTTGCTCTAACCGTGTTAACCATTCTTCGGTATCTCCTTTTACCGAAAATATTTCTTCTTTACTTTTTCTTATACCCATCTTTTCTCCTTTGTAAACATACTTTACATTATTATGACATTGTGAAATATCACTTTATGACCATTAGCTTCAATCATACCCAATTGGTAATAACTTATGTAAATCAATCTTATTGTTGATTGTATCTTTCCCTAACTTGTTACCGCATATATAAAAATAATTACTGCTTTTTTCAAGGTATGTCAACATAGCGGGGATAATCAGTAATCCTCTTGTAGCCCCTGCACTACTACTGAAAATACCGCAGAATACCACCTGAAAATAAGCAAATAATCTCGTATAAAACAAGTTGTTTCTCAGGGTATGAATTTCTTGGAACGAGTACTTTATAGCTTTTTTATTTTGGATCGATTTTAGTCCTAAAAATTTGTTTTACTATTTTCCGGAGCAACTTAATAACAATATATGCCACAATGGCAAACAAAAGCACTCCCCATATATTCACTAGAAATACAATCAATGTCTCTAATGTCTCCCAGCCAGTCTGAAATGCATCAACTAACTTAACTCCGATATTTGGTTCAAATGCTGCAATGCTATTATTGTTGGAAATCAGTACTCTTTTTACATCTTGTCTCTGATATATGAAGATATTTATAGTACTGTATGCAATTTGATCCATCAGTAATAGATTGGAAATGCTAGCATTGTCCAATTGTTCTTGGGTTCGTGACGATAATTCTTGATAATCAATAGATTGATTTAGTTGTTTTTTAATTGCCTGTTGAGTATTCGCAGATCTTTTTACAATAAGATTATTCGTTAATACTTGAGAGGCTATGTCTTCTGCTTTTATTTCTCTATGATCTAAGTATTCAATATTTCGTGATATCTCTTTTAAGGTAGTGTCCAACTTCGTATTTGGAACTCTGACAGTAATTGAATTGATAACGGTGTAAAATGTCGTTTCTAATAATGAGTCTGCACTTATTGGGGTTGTTGATATATTATCAATATCGCTTGTTAATCGGGTGTATGTTACAAATCCTCCTTGTTGTTGAATTATATTCTCGATATCATATGTGGAATTGATAACACTCTTCACTTTAAACTTTAAGTCTGCAGTTCTTACAAATCGTTTTGTAGTGTCTTTGGTATCTTCAATAGCCGCTGTTGATGAAATAGCAGAATTATACTCACTTTTCGATTCTTCAAGGTTTTGTGTACTTTCCTCATTTCTTTGATTGCAACTTATTAGAATACTTGCAAACCCTAATACCAATATGATGTCTCTGATTAACATGGTATTTATACATTTATTTAAGATTGATTGTATTCTATACATATACACTGTCCTTCTACCCAATTAAGTACTACCCATGGTAATTTATACTTCTTCTTATCTTCCCGTACAATGAACCCACATAATATATGCTTTTCTGAACAAAATCTACATTCTCATTATGGCTGTGCTCTTTAATGCAATTGGGTATCCGTTATTATCCATTTGATCATTTCTTTTGAACAGACTTTTATAAGTGATATTCTCCATTCATATTTCTAGAATCTCTTTTCAAATGTCTTTCCATTAAAGGTATAGATCTTTCCATCTGCCATTCCAAACCAAAGTGTGTTGTTTCTATCTTCGAATATCGACAAAACGAAATCATGTTCGAATCCATCTTTGGTGGTATAGTTTGTTAGTTGTGTGCCATCATATTTCCACAAGCCTGCATCTCTGTCTCCAAACCAAATATTCCCTTGACTATCTTCTTCGATTGTAAACACATGTTCCATTGTGCCTTGCGGTGATGTAGATTTTCCATTGTGTTTACTATTGGGATGAATTAAGTGATGCTTTTCTGAAAAGTTTATGATTGAATCACCTTCTTTCAGTAATACACCAATGCCATTATTCCCAATCCAAAGTCTGCCTTTCGAATCTTCTAGAATACTTCGAATATGCAATGGTGCTACTGTTCTATCATATCCCAATGTTTCATCAGTGATGATGGTAAAATCACTTCCATTATAACCGAAAACACCGGCATATGTGGCAAACCAGATCATAGTGTTTTTGCCTTCTGAAATACCCGTTACTGCAAATACATTATCATTGGGATCAAGTACTTTTTGCGGAGGAAGTTCCAGATACTTTAATTGCAGTCCATCATATCGATATACGCCTGATGTATTACCTGCACCAAACCATAAGTCATTCGACTTTTTCTTCCATTCATTTATCTTGGAAGTATTGCGCCGAATTGGAAACACATTGAGAGATATTTCATTGCTTGTTGTATGATTAGTCATTCGAATTCCATCATAACTGCTCACCCCGCTTGGTGTTTCAAACCATATAGTACCTTTTGTATCTTCTTGAATGGAGTGTATCTGATTACTAGAAAGTCCTTCCTTACTTGTGAAATAGGTGAATGCTATGCCATTATACATCGCAACACCTTCTTGAGAACTACCAAACCAATAATTTCCCTTGCTATCCTGAAAGATTGCACGAATCACCGAAGTAAATTTCAATGTGTCGGACTTCGCATTCGAATCCAATCCAATCTTATGCGTTTGTCCCACAGTTGTGTTTTTATCAATACAGGAAAAGTGCAGAAACACTATGAGTATGAGGGAAGTCAATGAATATGTTCTATGCATAGGGGGTTTATAAGTAGATGTGGGATGGTGGCTAGTTGAAATGACTTGCACTATCTACAAAAACTTGAGCAGTAGATGAAGACAATATACACTATATGAAAATAGCATTCTACAAAAACTTGAGCAGTAGATAAAGACAATATACACTATGTCAATATAGCTCTATTCCCCTTCTTTCAATAATGCCTGAAGCTTTGTAATGATGCTCTCTATTGTTTCGCGATCATCTTCAGGATCTAAACTCTCGAAATAGTGTTCTATAATTTCATCTTCATCAATTTCTACAGGTAATGTTTCCCATTCACCGGAGAAGACATTATAGAATACACGATGATACTCATAAGCATAGGGCTTTGGAAGTGTTTCCAATAGTTGATTAATCACTTCTATGCCTAACTGACATTGAAATAATTTCGATACAAATATCAATTCCAATTCTTCATGATACTGAAGTTCTCTTACTTTGGAAATGTCAAAACTCAAATAATTCTGTTGAAACCACAGAGTCGCAATGGATTCAGAAGTATTTGCTTTTAGTAGTGCTTCTTGTTTTGGAGTGGTAAAGAGTGAGGGTTGTAGATTGGGGGTGAGCATGGTGGAGTTTTCCAAAAAGTTATACTATAGTACTACCTGATTAATGCGATTGTAGAATGGTAATTATTTGCGTCTCCCTAATTCGTGTCCTTTCATACCGTTTTTCCCAAAAGTTAGAGAATAATATCTATGTATCAGTGGTTCTATTTTCGGGAGTCCGACACAACCAGCTAACATATAAGTTGCTACATTATCATCCGCAGGAAAACAAGCAATAATTTCTTCAATATTCATAAATGTTATTTTGACTTATCTTTTGTAAAGTAATACGAAGTATTAATTATCTGAACATTGTAATGTGTACAATTAAAATATCTTACTATCTATAACATTTGAGTTCTGTACAATTCTTCAATCGTGTTCAAATCTTTTTTATATCTCTTATTCATTTCAGTATTAAAGTAAATAATTTTAATTCTTTTAGAATTTTCTTTTACAAGTTGGAAGTCTTGTACATTTTTCCATTTGTATCTTATTGATTTAGCATGAGTATCTCTTTTTTTATCGTCTGATGGAAATTGTATTTTTCCAGCTTTTAATACTTTTTTCCCGTAAACAGGAAATAATTCTCCGTTTGGCATTGACAATATCGAAATGACTAATATGTCAAGATTTTCTTCTTCATAGAGTATTGTAATAAAATATGTTAAACATATCTTCTTTGATCTATCTCGAAGTGTATAATAAGTTGGTAAGCATGCTTCGTCATAGATTTTTTCTTTGCCATTGACATCAAGTTTTCCATTATAACTATTCTGGTTGTTGCCTACAAAAATATCGCTAGTATAGTCTCCAATATTTCTAGTTTGCACTGTTTTTAAATCTATATGTATAAATGCATCTTCAACCTCGAAAAACAAATCCGAACCAATTGGTGCTGAGTTCGGCTTGCCAATTAATGCAGCATTTAGTAAAGAATAAATAATTCTTTCTGCACCTGTAGAAAAGTCTGAAATACCCTTACCCTCTTGATTAGGATCCCACTTGTGAACCCAATCATTTTTTATGTTATCCTTTGATCTTAAGCCAGTTATAATATCATCCTGAGCAAACTTTAGGAAGTAGAAAAACTTATTTAAATATTTCTGCTCTAGTATTTCAATTTGCGTCAATCGTAGTTTTTGTTTTTTTGTTATAATCTTCATATAGTTCAAGTTCTAATTTTATTACTTCTGCTATTCTCTTGGCTAGTAATACGGGTACTGCGTTACCAATTTGTTTATACATATTACCAAGGCTACCTACAAATTCAAAATCATCAGGGAAAGTCTGAATAATTGCACATTCCCTCACTGACATTCTTCTCACTCGGTTTGGATGTATTTCTGGTCCAGTTGCTGTAATAGTGTCACTTGGTAGTTCCCAGTTGTTAATCCTTAGTGACTGTTCAAATTTAATCTCTTTTAATTCTAATTCTGTCACAGCTTTATCATACTTATCGTCGAACCCTAAGAGCTTTTTTAACTCCCACCAATCGCTTGGATTTGGTATACTACCGGAGTTGTTATCCTTTCTAAACCAATGACCTGCCGTGTGTGCATATCCAAAGTGTTCGTCTATTTTCTTTGTAGAATACCCACTTTTGTTTCTCCAGTATTTTAAATAATCACAAATATCATGTTGATTGACTTTGTGTTTTCTTCCCCAGAATTTATCAGCAACATTTGTTCTTGCAACATGATTATGAATAGTTTTTCCATTTAAAGTAAATGACTTATCTCTTGTTCTAACATTAGCTAAATACCCAACTACATCTTTTACAGATACATATGGATAAAGTGTATTATTGAATAAATCATTTACAAGACCATGTGTTATTTTTGGAAATGGGTTATCAATACCTAATCTATTTCCAATAATCACAACTCTTTCTCTATTTTGTGGAACACCATAATCTGAAGCTTTTAATAGTCTGTACTCTACATTATACCCAAGAGACTTAAAATCATCAACAATCATTTTTATTACTTGACCTTTTTGCATAGAAAGTAAACCTTTGACATTTTCTCCTACAAAGAATTTTGGTTGTTTATCTCTAATCACTCTTAATAATTCTTTGTACAAAAAATTTCTCTCATCTTCCATGCTGCGTTTGATGTTTGCTACCGAAAAGCCTTGGCATGGAAAACCACCTAGTAATACATCAAAATTATTTGGTATATCATTACTGGATATTTTTGTTATGTCACCATAAACAATGTGATCCCCTATATTGTTACGGTATGATTCTACTGCTTCTTTGAAAAAATCATTAGCCCAGCACACATGGAAACCTGCTTGAATAAACCCAAGGTCCAGTCCTCCGCAACCGGAGAATAAACTTGCCACATTAAACAACTTTTTCATAGTCAGAAAGATAATAAATTAGTAAAAGAAAGTTACATTGTTAATTGTTGTAAATTGTATACTTTATCTACTTTATGTAATAATATGAGATGTAGATAACTATATCTCATCAGAAAGTTTTATTAATATTTCTAGATGGTTTTTGAAATTATTTTCCTTTGAATCATTAGGGTTTATAGACCATAATTTTATAAGTCGTTTTTTGTTTACATCATAAAATCTAAATATTAAGTTATCCTTACTATACAAATATCTTATCGAAGGAATATCCCATTTAATATGTGGGTTATTAGTTTTGAACTTACTATAATCATCTTTTGATATTTTTTTAAATTCTTTCCATGAAAGTTTCTTCTTGATCTTCAATGTTTCAGATTGATTTTGTAATGAAGTATATGTTATAGTTTGCTCTTTCATTATTCCATTATTTTTTCCAGGCCCGATTGCTTTTTCATATTCACTTATTAGTTTTCCGTTTGGGATACAAAAACAAAACATTCCCTCAATAATAATTTTCTTTTGTTCAATTACATAATATACATTAATAAGATACGTTAGAGTTAGATATTCAACTTGCTTATCTCCTAACATATGATTTTGTTCATTTAAAATAGGTTCTAAACCTGCTTTATAATCAACTTCTGGCTCTTTATACATTATGTCTGAAAAGGAATTTTGATTATGCCCTATTGTAAACTTTGCGTAATCCTTATTTCTGATATTTATAGTTTTTACATCAATATGAATATTTAAATATTTATCATATTTATTATCATATTTATGGAAGGAAATATCGGATCCATTTGGATTGGAGTTTGGAACCCCTAAAATATCACCCCTATTTAATATCACATAAATAACCCTTTCTGTACCTCTATGAATATTATCCTGATCAGTATCTCTATTATAATTCTGTAATGACCTAACTAAACTATTTGTATCAGCACTAATATATTTGCTTATAGCTCTTAGATAGTAGTGTTCAATTTCTTCTATTTCTTTTTCCACTTTACCATTTTCCTTTAATGCTCTATCTTATACTATTTTATAGTAATTAACAAATATTTCAAAGCTTTGGGATTCCTACACATTAAACCTAAAATACATGATGTCCCCATCATGCACGATATACTCTTTTCCTTCCACTTTATAGAGGCCGGCATCTTTGACGGCTTGCTCGGTGCCGAGTCTTTTGAGATCATCATATTTCATGACTTCTGCGCGGATGAATCCTTTTTCAAAATCGGTGTGGATCACGCCTGCTGCTTGAGGTGCAGTTGAATTGCGCTTCACTGTCCATGCACGAACTTCTTTTTTGCCGGCTGTGATATAGGTGATCAAACCAAGTAGATTATATGCCTCGCGAATCACGCGATGCAAACCGGGTTCTTCCATGCCCATGTCCTGTAAAAACAAATCACGATCTTCTGTATCCAATTGCGAAATCTCTGCTTCGATCTTCGCGCAAATGGGCACAACAAGTGAACCTTGCTTTGCAGCATATTCTTTTACTTGATCGATATATGTATTACCGGATTTCAATCCTTCTTCATCGGTATTGGCAATGAACATCACGCGCTTATCCGTGAGCAAAAAGAGCGTACGCATGAATTGCTTCTGCGCATCATCCACAGGAAATAAATTCGCGGTCTTTCCCTCATTCATGAAATCACGAAGCTTGAGCAAAAATTCTAATTCTTCTTTGGCATCTTTGTCCTGACCCCGCGCCTTCTTCTGAACAGTCTCAATTTTCTTCTCAACTGATTCCACATCCTTCAAAAGCAATTCGGTATTGATGGTCTCGATATCCGCAACGGGATTCACATGATTGCTCACATGAATCACATTCTCATCCTCGAAACATCTCACCACATGCGCAATGGCATCCACTTCACGGATATGCGACAAAAATTGATTGCCAAGTCCTTCACCGGATGCAGCACCCTTCACCAAACCAGCGATATCAACAAATTCAATGGTCGTTGGAACCACGCGCTCAGTCTGATACATCGCATCAAGCACTTCCAAACGCGCATCGGGAACATTCACAACACCCACATTTGGGTCAATCGTGCAAAATGGATAATTGGCCGCCTCCGCTTGAACGGATGATGTAAGCGCATTAAA
>JBEEPK010000013.1:0-41259 GCA_041191145.1 Bacteroidota bacterium | reverse complement strand
TTGTGCACTAGAATCAAATGGATTGCATAGTAGAATGGAAAATGCGAAGAAAAGTAAAAACCGATAGAAGAATGAATGGTTCATGACTTTGACTCCTCAAGTGTGAATACTCGTATGCGAATGCTTTCATTGCATTCAATCCCATTCAAATGAAAATATTCGCTTATATTTAATTCAATGTCAGTTCAGGAATTGACATCCACAACTTGACTCAATTTTGCGGAAATGCCAAAGCCGTATGACATCAAATTATTGCAGTACATTTTCGCCACAAATCTCCTTATGGAATCATCGAGGATTATGTTGTGAAAGTGTTTGCATAAATTGTAAGTAGTTGAAAAGTAATAGTTTGTAAAAAATAAAAGAGATATTGTAATATTCAATACATTTCACAGATTCATGAAACTTTTACAAAAAATAGCATCAATTGTTGCAGAATATTCTCCGGAAACACCTGAGATAATCATCAAATCACAATCGAAAATATTTCATTCAAATGGTAGGAAGGATGCAAACGGTAAAGATGCTGCCTATTATCGTGCATTTCATGCTTTGAAGAGTGGTGAAGTGCAAACAGAAGAGGAATTGCGAACGCTTATTTTCCCTAATGGAACAAGCGATGCTAATTATCGTTCATTCAAATCTCGATTGAAAAAGCGGCTCGTGAATTCATTGATGCTGATATCCATAGATGCGAATGAAGTTTCAAATACGGATGCGGCTGAAGGGGAAGCTTTGTACTATTTATACACTTCATATATCACATGCGCTTTAGCAGGTAGCCATATTGCTAAAGAGTTGTACGATAAAGCAATTTCAATAGCTCGAAAATATGAGCTGTTTTATATTGAACTCCGACTACTTGAAGAACGCTGGTATCAATCAAGGAAATATTCAACAGTAAGGACACAGAATAAGGATTATGCAGCAATATCATTAGCTCATGAAAAACTACAGCTCTATGTGCATATACTAAAGATAAAACATGATTTTGTAAAGTTGTCCAGACATCGATTTGCATCTGATAAACAGCTTTTGAATGAGTATTTGGTTTGTATTAATGAACTCGAGAAAATACTTAAGATGCATGAGATCAATTCGGGTGTAGTTGCACGTTTTGCTGTATTAATTACTACTTGTTTACTTATTAATGATTATCGTTCTTTATTGGCTCATTGCCAAGAGTATGGTGACTATCTTCAAAGAAAATCACACTTTGATAGTCCGAATAGACAGATGTATTTGGCAATGTATAGGCAGATAGGACATTTCCGTCTTGAGGAATATGAACAATCAAAAAGTGTATTTGAAGTTGCGCTGAGCAAACTGCCATCATCTAGAGTCAAGTTGAATGTCAATAGTAGAATTCAAGGTTTTCAGCATGCTGTATATGCCTTGGACACTGAATATGCATTTGATCTATTCACTTTTCTTTCTAAAAAAAATAATGTTCAATTGATGTCTAGTCCCAATCGAGCTCACTTCATTTTTATTAAAGCATATTTATGGCTATCATATTTTCTCGGTATTGCGCAAAATTCTCAATATCCTTCGGGCATTGAAAGAAAGGATGTTCAAACATTCATTTCCAAAAGACCCAATATCTCCACAATACGAAATGATATTCCGGAATATGAGAAAGATAAAAGTGGGGGATTATCACTATTGCGAATGTTAGACTCCACTTTGCTGATTCTCACAGCAAGAGAAGAGATCATTTCAAAAAAAAGAAGCGCCGAAGATCCATTGTCCAATGAACAAGACTTCCACCATACCATAGATAGGAACATTCGTTATATCAAAAAGAATGTCCCAAAAGATCAAAAACGCGTATTTGCTTTTGCAGAGATTATTCACATCATCTCAAAGAATCTCTATGCAGATGTCATGGTTCTACGAAAGAAAGTAGAAAAACACAGAAAGAAATTACCTTCCACATTTGTCTGTGATGATATCGAACTTTTGCCATTCGACAAATTGGCTGATCATTTGCTTATTTGGTGGGATAAGATTGGGGAAGAGAATGCCAACATAGTCACCCAGAAATAGAGCATTCAATGTGCATGTTCAATCAAAATACTGAGTGATACGATTTCTATCCTCGCTTTCTTTGTCATTCTTATGATATAATTCAATACATATGATTCTTTGTTCATTGGGAAAGTACGCATAAACAAGTCTCAGGCCGGAATTCACACCACGTCCTTTTAATGCCTTGCATGCAATCTTTTTTACTTTGATGATGCATGTTGTAATCCCCAAATTATCTATGCGATAACTAAATGGTGGTCTTTCGTCGGGTAGTACTGTCAATACCTTTTTCACCACTTCCATATCTTCATGTAGTGTTCGATATTTTTTGATTAGGTGTTTTATGTCTTTTCTATATTCGGCTAATTCATCGAAATTCATTGCTATTCAATATCATCCCCATAATTTCTGACAGAGAAGGGAGGTTCTCTGTAAAAAACCAATTCATATGAAATCTCTTCACCTTCTTTTGAAGCAAGCCAGGGCATATCATTATGGGAATATGTACTGATTGCAGAAGCTGACCAATCACTCATATGTTCAATAACCCTGTCTATGACTTCTTTTTCACTTGCCCTTAATAATGTGAGATCTGCTTTTTCCAAAGGTAAATACCGTGTTTGCGGGAAGCCATGATATGTTGTTTTCACTCTCTGTATCTGTTTCTTCTCAATCATTTGTTGAATAATTGCATCAAATTTCTGAGGCACGGGTCCATATTGCAATTTGCGATAAGTGGCACCAGTTAAATGCTCTTCATAAATTTCATAATAGTTGAAATCTGAAAAGTAGAGCAGTTTATAGAGGACGGTTTCTCCAATATTCGGCTTTCCAGCGCAGCGTTCAAGCATGTATAATACTACATTCATGAATTTATTGACTTCTAGCTTTGGAATGGAAATGCGCTCTTCTTGTTTATTTGACTTCTTTTCTTCCCTGATCGTAATATCATGATTTGGTGTGAAATCTTCAGACATAAAATCATCCAAAGAAAAACGCAAAACTTTCGACAATTCACTCAGTTCGAGGATGTCCACGCTTCTATTCCCTGATTCAATTTGCGTCAATGATGTACGTGAAATCTTGACACTTTTAGCCAAATCTTCTTGTGTCAGTCCTTTCAATTTTCGGAGTTCGGCAATCCTTTCCCCAATCTCTGTTTTGGATAGTGTACTATTCATGCTCGTTCTAATTTTTGTTATGTAATACCACAAAGATATGACATGTGTGAAAACAGAACAATAAAAAGATAGAAAATCAAACAGATGTTGTGATAGTGCAGTATATACTACAAAGCTCTATAAACTTCGTAGAGTTATTTGGAAGTACTCCAAATGCCAGAATGGAAACCACTAAGAAAGAGAATATCCAAACAGAGATCACATTAAATATGACCAATCCAGACATACACAGATCAATCAGTGAAATATTGGGCGAGAATAGGAGAGCTGATTCAACCATAAAACCAAAATCAACCCTAACATGCTACTCCACGGTTACAGATTTTGCCAGATTGCGTGGTTTATCAACATCGCAACCGCGCAAAACTGCAATGTGATATGCAAGTAATTGCAGGGGAATCACCGCCAAAGCAGGGGTGAGCATGGGAAGTGTATCTGGAATATAAATCACATGATTTGCCACTGATTCAATCTGCGTATCGCCTTCGGTTGCAATGGCAATCACTTTGCCTTTGCGCGCGCGCACTTCCTGAATATTGGAAATCACTTTATCATAAATATCATCTTTGGTTGCGATGAATACCACGGGCATATTTTCATCGACAAGTGCAATTGGACCATGCTTCATTTCTGCAGCAGGATATCCTTCAGCATGGATATAGGAAATCTCTTTCAATTTCAATGCGCCTTCAAGAGCGACGGGGAAATTATACCCACGACCCAAATACAAGAAATTTCTCGCATCTTGATATTCTTGCGCAATTTCCTGAATGGTATTTTCTTGCTTTAAAATTTCTTCAATCTTTGAAGGTATGGAGTCGAGTGCCTCTGCAATTCTTTTACCTTCAATGGAAGACACTTTATTCATGCGTCCAAGATGCAAAGCAAGAAGTGATAGCACTGCCAATTGCGAAGTAAATGCTTTTGTGGAGGCGACGCCGATTTCGGGTCCTGCATGAGAATAGACACCCGCCTGCGTTTCACGAGCGATAGAACTTCCCACCACATTTACGATACCGAGAACAGTTGCGCCTTTGAGTCTTGCTTCTTTGAGTGCCGCCAATGTATCGGCGGTTTCACCGCTTTGAGAAATCGCAATGATCACATCATCCGGATAAATGATTGGCGTGCGATATCGAAACTCGGAGGCATATTCCACTTCCACGGGAATTTGCGCAAGGCGTTCAATCATGTATTCGCCAACGAGTCCGGCATGCCAGGAAGTGCCACAAGCAAGAATGATGATGCGTCGAGCATTGCGCAATTCTTTTGCAACGGGATTCAAACCTCCAAGTTTCACATTGCCTTCTTCGGTGAGTAATCGCCCGCGAAGTGCATCACGAAATGTGGAAGGTTGCTCATAGATTTCCTTGAGCATGAAATGATTATAACCACCTTTTTCAATCGCATCTAAATCAAATTCAATTTGTTCGATTTGTTCATTAGTGATCACATTATCTATTGTTTTTGTGGTCACGCCATGACGAGTGATCACTGCCATTTCATTATCTGCAAGATAAATCACTTGTCTTGTATGCTGAATGATCGCCGATGCATCAGAAGCCACGATGAATTCGCCATCGCCGATGCCCACAACGATTGGACTACCTCTGCGAGCTGCAATCATGGTATTGGGATCATCAGAGCACATGACGCAAATGCCGAAAGTTCCTTCCACTTCATTGAGCGCAAGGCGCACGGAAGTTTCAAGATCATTGCCATTGGAATAGAGAGAGCCGATGAACACAGCGAGCACTTCAGAATCTGTTTCCGAAGTGAATGAATATCCATCTTTGATGAGTTTTTTTCGGAGCGCGGTATAATTTTCGATGATGCCATTATGAACGAGCGCAATTTTGCCGGTGCTATCAGTATGCGGATGAGCATTCACATCATTCGGTTCACCATGCGTTGCCCAGCGGGTATGACCAATTCCGATATTGCTAAGCATCGAGCTAAGGTTCAATATTTTTTCTAAGTCTTTCACTTTACCCGCTTTTTTCTGAATCAAGAGATGTCCTGATTCATTCGTCACGATGCCGGCGGAATCATATCCACGATATTCAAGGAGTTTTAATCCATTGATGATGATGTCTGAAGCCTTTTGATGACCGATATATCCAACGATTCCGCACATAGAGAGAAGTCCTTAGAGGAAATGTCTTTGCATTTCAGAATGAGAGAATGGTTTTTGCAAATTGTCAAGTCCGTATATTTGGACAATTGCCCGAGAGCAGGATTGAGTGACGGACCCATAGCCATCCTTGATGTCTGCAAAAATACGGAATAAGTATCAGAACTGCTTCAGGGCAAAGAAAGCAAGATTCATCACCACCATGTCTCAACATTTATGGACAATTCCGTGAATAAACCCTATTCTCACCAAATGCAGGTGATATTATATTTTCTGATGTTGATTGTTTTGCCCGGTTTGGGAACGATCACAGCGATTATTTTGGCTTTCCAAGGTCATTTTTCTTGGAGTAATTTCTTCATGTGCATTGCGCTCACCGTGCTTACCGAGCTTGGCATCACTATGGGATTTCATCGCATGCTCGTTCATCAGAGTTTCACTGCACATCCGGTTATACGATTCATTCTGCTCATGCTTGGTTCAATGGCATTGCAGGGTCCGCCATCGAATTGGGCGAGCATACATTTGAAGCATCATGCGAATACTGATGTAGAAGATGATCCGCATAGCCCTACATTTAAAGGTTGGCTTCATGCACATTGCGGTTGGATTTTCACTTTAGATCCGGAAGTACATTTGCAGGCGCGACAAACATTTGGCAAGAAGTTTCAGCAGGACAAAATGGTCACATTTTTTGATGCCACTTTTTTTGCTTGGTCCATGCTTGGTTTGTTCATTCCATTCTTAATAGGCGGTTTGGAAGGATTATTATGGGGTGGTTTTGTTCGTTTATTCTTGGCTTTGAATTTCACATGGAGCGTCAATTCCATTTGTCATATTTTCGGCAATAAGATGTTCAAAACTCCAGATCAATCCACCAATAATTTCATCGTAGGAATTCTTGCGATGGGCGAGGGCTGGCACAATAATCATCATGCATTTCCTCGTTCCGCATTTCATGGTCTTGCCTGGTGGCAAATTGATTTGTCGGGATATCTCATTTGGATCCTCGAAAAATTGCGACTTGTCAAACATGTCTATCGCGTGCCTGAAGAAATACTTCAAGACAAATTGATCACGAAATGATTCAATGCCTCACAGAAATGTGGGGCATTTTTTTGTTCACTCGCGCTGGATTTCGAGCTTAGCCGAGGAAACGGGCACCCCTCTGACAAGAGGGAAATTACATTTTTCTCCTATTTGGTAGTGGGTAAAACCACAGAAAATTCCCCTCGTGATCGAGGGGAGGCCATAGGCCGGGGTGAGATCTTATCAAACGCAGAATCATACCCCTTCATGCTCCGCATGTGATACATTGAGCTTGTCGAAGTGCCACCCCTTTGGACAAGAGGCGAATACATTTCAATTTTCCCCTCAAGTGAGAGGTGTAGCCGTTTCTGGATAATTGTAGGAAAAAACAGTAAGGCGTGAGATTCGAATACAAATATCAAAGATTCAGTATAATCCAGGTTTCAAACGAGTGATAAAATAAATAACCTAATTCATAATTTGATATATCTTTAAAAAGGGATATGATATGGCAACTTCTAAAAGAGAATATCAAATAAATGGATTAACATTATACACAAGAACAGTAATTATTCCTCCGGCAACAGCTATTCAAAAAAAAAGAGCGAAAGAACTAAGAAAAAATGGTACTCTTTCTGAAGTGTTGTTTTGGAGAATGGTTAGGAATAACAGTTTTCATGGGATTAATTTTGATAGACAACGATGCATGGGAAAATATATAGTTGATTTTTATATCCCTGCATTTGGAGTTGTCATAGAGTTGGATGGAGCCAGTCATATCGGTAAATATGAATATGACAGACAGCGTGATACATTTCTCGAAATGTTAGGTATACACATGATTCATATTCAATCGAGTCAAGTGATTACTTCACCTGACTATGTTTTGCGATTTATTGAGTCTATTCTAATGGAAAGTTATGGAGAACGGTGATTTTGTGTGTATGTACGAATCCCACCCTAATCTGTATTCCAATCTAAGCCGAGGAAACGGACACCCCTCAATCATGAGGGGAATAACCAGACCCATAGTGGCGGTATCATAATGAGAGTCTCACCCCGCCCTCCGGGCACCCCTCAATCATGAGGGGAATAAACAGCCACATAGTGGCGGTATCATAATGAGAGTCTCACCCCGCCCTTCGGGCACCCCTCAATCATGAGGGGAATAAACAGCCACATAGTGGCGGTATCATAATGAGAGTCTCACCCCGCCCTTCGGGTACCAATCATCCGAGGGGAATAATAAGAACAACTCCATTGGAGCGATATTACATTAAGATCTCACCCCGCCCTCCGGGCACCCTTAAATCATGAGGGGAATAAACAGCCACATAGTGGCGGTATCATAATGAGAGTCTCACCCCGCCCTTCGGGTACCAATCATCCGAGGGGAATAAGCAGCCCCATCGGGTTGACATCATTATTACTACTCTGGAGCTATTGAGTTGGTATAGATAAACATCAGATACTTAATAATTCGGTCAAATTTCTCGATAAATAATCCCAAAAGTGGCAAATGTGTATAAAATGAGTAGAAGGATTCGTGTGTAGAAAGACTACGTTGAGTATTAAATCAATATTTGCAATTATAAAGGGAATCTCATTTGAAGGAACTTAACAGTATTATGAGTTATAATTCAAGTTTGTGCCTCTAATACACTTCATGAAGTACCAAGATTATTCACAGTTCGGGGATTATTGTCGAATTAAGCAAATGGTATTGAAAATGTTCGATAAAAATACCGCAGTATACTGAGCGGTATCAGGGCCAATATCCTTCACAATCAATACTATAGCTTGCGAGTAGAAAAGTTGGATTTGATTCCTTTTACTTCATTTATAAATGGAATCACATGTAAAGTAGAAGAAGAATTGTACTTCTCTACTATTGTGTTTTACTCAAATTACAAGGGGAATCTCATGAAAAAATACATAACTGTATTATGGGTAGTAATGTTAGTTTGTGTTTCAAAGGTATATGTACTTGCAGAAATACCTAGATCATTGACTGTTCAGGGAGTATTATCGAATTCAGTAAATGACATTGATAATGTTTACATTATAAAAACCGCATTATACTCTGCAGTGTCCGATGTCAATATCCTTTATACCCAATTTGATACCTTGCGTATAGAAAAAAATGGATTGTTTATAATCAATCTTGGAAAAGAATCGGGATTACCATTATCTATTCCTTTTGACAGACAATATGTAGTGGAATTTTCGGTGAATGGAATCGTGATGCCGGTGCGTATGCCACTACAATCTGTGCCATATGCAATCACCTCAGAGAAGGTATCCGATAATTCTGTTGAATTGCGACATCTCAGTGAAGAGCTCAAGAGTGTTTTGCAATTGAATGATGATTCTGAAAAGGGTGAAATGAATCTTGCGAACTATGTCGCAGGACATCGTGCTGTCATTGCCGGAGGTGATGAGAATAGAACATCGGCGAGTTTTTCTTCAATATTGGGTGGATATTTTAATAGTGTCACCGGTAATTATGGCACAATTGCAGGCGGACAAAGTAATCTTGCTTCAGGAAGTTGGTCATTTGTCGGCGGTGGTTTGTCAAATAGAGCATTTGGTACATTCTCGACAGTAACTGCAGGTGCAAATAATGTTGTTTCGAGTTCAGCATCATATGGCTCAATCGGTGGAGGTGGTTTAAATCAAATAGGTGGATTATATGCAACGATAGCAGGTGGAAATTCAAACACTGCCAGTGGAAATTATGCGAATATTGGAGGAGGTAATTCGAATAGAACAATTCAAGACTTCTCCACTATAGCCGGTGGCAGTAATAATAATGCGGCAGGTTTTGGTTCAACTATAGGTGGTGGTATAAGCAATATATCTTCCGGTCAGCATGCATTTATTGGAGGTGGAAAAGATAATATTGCAATGGGAATGAACACAATTGTTGTTGGTGGTTTGTCCAATAATGCATCTGGTATGAGTACAGGGATAAGTTCTGGACAAAGTAATACAGTAAGCGGTTCGCACTCAAGTATTTCTGGTGGACTCAATAATAGGATCACAGCAATTGGTGCTAACATATCAGGAGGAATTAATAATTCTCTAAGTGCAGATTATTCCACAATATCAGGTGGTTCAACTAATATTATAGCTGCAAACTTTGGAACAATTTCAGGTGGTGGATCAAATGTCATAACGAATACAGCTACGTTTGCCACGATTTCGGGGGGACAGAATAATGTTAATCAAGGTAGATTCTCAGGAATAGTTGGTGGTTATTCAAATGTGATCTCACAAAATTCTTCTAGCAATATTTCGGGTGGAGATTCTAATCAAATCACCCAAGTATCTTCAGGCAATAGTAATAATTCCGTTATTTCGGGAGGTCGAAGAAATATAATTTCAAATTCAAGCTTTTCATCAATCAATGGTGGTAGATTGAATTCATTACTTTCATCAAGTGACTTCTCAAAAATTGGTGGCGGTTTCGGCAATTCAATTTCAAGTAGTAATCATGCTGTCATTTCAGCCGGAAAAAGTAATAGTATTTCAGGATCACATGGAGCTACAGTTTCGGGTGGTGAGAGTAATGTAATTGGTACAGCTTCATTGCATGCATTTATTGGTTCTGGATTGAATAATACTATTGGAAATAATAGTATGCAATCTTTGATTACCGGTGGAAATACAAACTCAATTGGGAATAGTTCTCCATATTCCTCGGTGCTCTCCGGTTATTCCAATAAAGTCAACGGAGATTATTCTGTAATAACGGGAGGTCTTGAAAATACCATCAATGGAGAGCATGGATATATTAGTGGAGGCGAGATAAACTCAATTACAGGTTCAAATGGGACAATCATCGGTGGTAGAAATAATAAAATCACATCCAATGCAGAGTTTGGAACAATCATCGGTGGTAGAAATAATACCGTTGAATCAGAACATGCCATCACAATTGGTCAATCAAATACAGTTCTAGCGGTCAATGGCATTGCAATTGGTCAATCAAATGGAACATCGTCCGGCGCGATAAACAGTGTGTCAATAGGGAACAATAATAATCTTAGTGCAGCACATTCTTTTGCCATAGGTACGGGAAATATCGCTACTTCTCAACATGAGTTTGCAATAGGTGCATATTCAGATGATGCCTTTAATCCGGCAAGTACTTCGAACACTTCTTTTACTGGAAATCGAAAATTCTCTTTTGGAATTGGTATATCAACAAGCCAAAGAAAGAATGCAATAACTGTATTTGATCAGGGAAATACACTGATTCAAGGAAAAATAATGGTAACAGATACTGCATTTCTTAACATCGCATCAATTGCAAGCAATGCTTCAATTGGTGGGTCAGTGAATATTGCAGGAAATCTTACTATTGGGGGAATATTAAGTACGACAGGTATATTTGTGGCATCCAATATCACAGGAACAAATACCGGAGATATTACGATTGGAACAGCAAATGGACTGAGTTTGAGTGGACAAGTATTATCACTTTCATCTGCCACAATAACTGATCCAGGAGCTATGTCAGCAAGTGACAAAACAAAGCTCAACTCAATTGCACCGGGAGCAGAAGTAAATGTAAATGCGGATTGGAATGCGATCACAGGTGATGCACAAATTCTGAATAAACCCATGCTAGGTACAATGTCTTCCGAAACAGTGGGTGATTATTATACAAAAACTCAAGTTGATGCAGGATTCCAAGTAAAAGATGCCGATCTCACATCTGTTGCAACAATTGGAACATCTGATCAATTGATTAGAGTGAAGAATGATGCCACAGGACTGGAGTGGTTTACGCCGAGTTATATTTCAAGTTATACGGAAACAGATCCACAAGTGGGAACTATTGTATCCAGTGGTATTCCACGCTGGAATGGCACCACGCTTGTAACAGGATCACTCTCGGATGATGGAACGAATATCAGCACGAGTGGTACATTTACATCATCGAATCTCTCAGGAACAAATACCGGAGATATTACGATTGGAACAGCGAATGGACTGAGTTTGAGTGGACAAGTATTATCATTGGATACAGCAACCATTATATCTAATGGTGCAATGACATATTATGATAAAGTAAAGTTGAATGCACTCTCAAATCATAATTCATCTAGTGCTTTTTTGCCTACAAAAGTAACCGCTGAAGAAAGAAATGCACTTACGAATTTAGAAGCAGGAATGATTGCATTTTGTAGTGATTGTGGATTGCAGGGTGAATTGCAATATTATAGCGGAACAAATTGGGCAACATTTACAGGTGATCCTGTTGCGAGTTTGAATGGCTTGTCAAAAACTCAAGTTGGAAACAATATTAATGGAATCTCTCAAAGTGATCATGTTGGCCAAATTAATTCAATGGATATGAGTTATGATGGATCTATTCTAGCTGTAGGCTATCCATCAAATGGTTCGGTCAATACAAATGGCATGGTTAAAGTATTCCTTTGGAATGGTTCATCATGGCTTCAATTAGGGAGTGATATTATTGGTGAATCTGCATATGATCAATTTGGTGCGGCAGTTTCAATCTCCAATGATGGCAAAATATTGGCAATTGGTGCTCCGCTAAATGATGGGGGAGCATTGAATGCAGGATCAGTTAGAATATATAATTGGAATGGATCAAACTGGTTGCAGGTAGGAATTGATATTGATGGTAATAGTTCAAATCTCAATGTTGGAAGCAAAGTTGATTTATCAGGAAATGGAAAAACACTCGCTATCATGTCATCTAGCGGTAAATATCAATTTTATAGACAATCTTCGTCGACTTGGTCCCAAACGAATAGTAATATTGGTCTAGGAAGATCCGTATCATTTTCATTCGATGGCAAAACCGTAGCTGTTTCTAATATTAACCATGTTCATGTATATTATGATAATGGTACTGATTGGTCACTTAAGGGAGGTTCACATCTTAATGTAGATGCTGAAACTTTAGCAAATGTATCAATGAATCATGATGGTAATATTGTGGCTATAGGAATTCCATTAAATGATGATAATGGTAATAATGCAGGTAAAGTGAGAATTATGCGATGGAATGGATTTGCATGGATTACAATGGGGTCAGATATTCTGGGTCAAGTTGCAGATGATAATTTAGGATACTCAGTTTCACTATCTTCTGATGGAAAGAAGTTGATTGTAGGAGCGCCATATAATAATGGAAATGGCAATCATTCCGGACAAGCAAAAATCTTTCAATGGAATGGTGAGAATTGGATACAACAAAGCACTGATATTGATGGAATAGCTGCAGATGATAAATGTGGATCAAGTGTAAGTATATCTGGCGATGGTACAAGAGTGGCAATTGGAGGGCCTGAGAATGTAGGTGGCGCATTAGAAGGCGGACATGTTCGAGTGTTTAAATAATATGCACCCCCTCGGCTCTGCTCGGGGTACCCTCGGCTCTGCTCGGGGTACCCTCGGCTCTGCTCGGGGTACAATCTAAAAGAAATTCCCATTGTCCTGGGCCTGGGAAATGTAGTTTTTACCCCAATATCTTTACACATTCTCCCACATGTGTGCATATGAAATCGGCTTCTGGTACTTCGGTATAATCACCCACAAGAATGGTTGTTGTTCCGGCATGTTTTCCTGCTTGTGCATCGGAGATGCTATCACCAATCATCCAGGATTTAGAGAGATCGATTTCGAGTTTTTGCGCAGCATCGAGGAGCATGCCGGGTGCGGGTTTACGCCGAGGAGAATTTGTATTGGCTAGATCACTACAAAACTCAATTGCATCAGGCGCATACCCATGCTCGGCGAGAAGGGAACACATATATGCATGCACATCTGCAAGATCATGATCTGTCATGAGTCCTTTGCCAATGCCTTGCTGATTGGTGACAATCACAGTGAGATATCCATGCTTTTTTGCCCATGCAAAAAATCCAAGGGATTCGGGAATAAGCTTGAATTCAGAAGGTGTTTTCACATAATCATTCGGTATTCGCTCATTGATGATGCCATCACGATCGAGAAATAGTGCTTTGTTCATCCTTGCTTCCCGGATTGTGACCATATATCCTGTATGATTGCATCGAGTTGGGCAAAAATTGCAGACCATGAGAAATTCTCTTCAATCAATCTTCGACCTTCCTTTGCCATGCCAATGCGCTTGGCATCATTTTGCAACAATTGTATGGCATACTCCGACATTTCATCCTCATTTTTTGCAATGAATGCATGCTTTCCATGTACAATTGGAATGCCTTGACTTCCTGATTCCGTGGTAATCAATGCACATCCCATTGCAAGTGCTTGCAATGCTTTGTTTTGAATGCCCGATGCACCTTTATGTGGATGCAAAAAGATGGCAGATTGATAATAGACATCCTCAATGACTTCAACATCTGCCTTGATATGAATGCCATTTCCTTCTAAGTCGCGAATAGCTGAACCCGGCTCAGAACCCGCGATGGTCAACATTGCTTCAGGGACTTTGCTTCGAATGTTTGGGAAAATATTCTTCGCGATATTCATCGCCATCATGGTATTGGCAAGTACATGTAAAAGCCCAACAAAGAGCAATCCTGATCGAGTTTTCAATTGTTCTTCGCTCGATGCGGGCATTGCTTCAAGATCTATTCCATTTGTGAGTAAGGCATAGCGAGCATGAGGCATGGCACGGCGCATGGCTTCGATATCAGTATGCGTGACACATGTGACGCAATCGAATTTCCTGAGCATATTCGGTTCATAGGATTTTAGCTTCATCACTTCCCATGAACGAATCATTTTTTGCAGAATATTCGAAGTGGAAGAAGCCGAACGCGATTGATAGAGAACACGGCAATCTTCTGCAATGAGCAGTTTAGGAATCTTTGCATCTTTCACATATTCTGCGGTTCGCATGAAGAATGAAATAAGCAAGTCATATTGTGTCTTTGCAAGTTCATTTCTGACAATTGCATGAAATGCCGGATCATCGTAAAATGCAATTTCTAGCGGTTGATTTGTCCAAAATGTCTTGATGCATCGCAAACCATTCTTCAATGGAGTCACTGTCACCGTATGGACTTTTATCCCAAGCTCTGTCAAAGACTTGAGTCTCTCCGGTGTCGGTGCCTCCCCATGTATGCAAGAGATGAGAGTGACATCATGCTCTTTCGATAAATGTTTCAAGAGATGAAATGATTTAATGCGATCCCCACCAATGAGCGGAAATGGAAATCGTGCCGTGAGAAAGAGTATCTTCTTACGTTTCATGCTTCCGCATCTCCTTCGGGCAAAAGGGCAAAACGACCGGCAATAGGTTCATGAACGGAATCTAAAAAACGCGAAGGAGAACCAAGTACCATGCCGCTTTCTCTGTCAAATATGTCAATTGGATACAGCAAATATAAATGCTCCTTAGCGCGAGTGATTGCCACATACATGAGTCGCCTTTCTTCCTCAATATGCTCCTCATCTATGAGCGCTTTATTTGGTGGAAATTTTCCGTCTAATACCCATGGGATAAAGACGGTATTCCACTCGAGACCCTTCGCAGAATGAATCGTTGAAATCGTGAAATATTCATCTTCATTGAATTCTTCACCTGCTTCAACGGACTCCGTGGGTGGTTCGAGAGCCATTTCGGATAGCATGGTTGCAATGTCAGCATAGCGTTCGGCAATTGCTGAGAATGTTTCGATATCTTTCCAACGCTTTGCACTATCATCATGCTTTTTGCGGAGAATTGGACGATAAAATTCGCCAGCCAAGAATATCTTTTCATTGATGCTGAGTGCGGGATCTTGCATCTTTCTTAATAGTGCGAGAAGTCGTAAGATTTCATCTTTACCGCGTTTGATTTCTTGCCAACCTGTATCATCCATGAGACTCAATTTGCCGGATGATATCTCATCAGTAATGTTGGAGGCCGTGCCTGACCCAACTCCTTCAAGTAGCAATAATAAACGATGCCAAGCAAGAATATCTGTTGGATTATTTGCAATTCGAAAGAATGCCAGCATATCCTTTACATGAGCAGTTTCAATGAATTTGAATCCACCGAATTTTCGAAAAGGGATTTGCGCTTTAGCGAGTTCAATTTCAAGATCGAATGACATATATCCCGATCTAACAAGGGCCGCCATTGCATTGAGCGGAATGCCTTCTTCGCGAAGTTCCAAGATTTGTTGCACGATGAATGCGGATTGTTCCTGCTCATTTCGTGTTGAAATGATCATCGGTTTTTCTTCGGAAAGAAGCGAGCTGAATAGTTCTTTTTTATAGCCAAAAGAGGCAGCTTGCAAGACATGATTTGCACAATCAAGTATTGGCTGCACAGAGCGATAATTTTGTTCTATGGCATAGAGCGCGCAATCTTTGAAGAGGGAAGGGAATTCCAAAATATTCGCATGATTTGCACCGCGAAAACTATAAATGCTCTGCGCATCATCGCCAACTGCCATCACATTAGCTTGCTTTCCTGCGAGGGCTTTCACGATGCGATGCTGCAAACTATTGGTGTCTTGATATTCATCAATCATGATGAATTGATGATCCTTTTGCAGTTGTGAAGCGATATGTGGTTTGCTTTCCAGAAGCATCAAAAGATAAACAAGCAAATCATCATAATCCATCAAATGATGTTGCCTTTTATAATTCACATATTGAATGAACAATTGAGAGATTTCATCGATTTCTTGAATGAATTGAGGGTATTGTTCATGGATGATATCATCAACTGTTTTGCACATATTGACAGACAATCCATAGATCGTCGCAAGCGTATGCTTTTGCGGAAATCGTCTTTTGTTTTTTTGTGCTGTTCTGCGATTGCGAATAAGATTCATCGCATCTTCCACATCGGATTGATCAATCACGGAAAATGTTTGATTAAATCCAAGTTCTCCGGCAAAGCGGCGCAGAATGCGATGTGCAAATGAATGGAATGTCCCGCCATTCACTTTGTCGCATCTTCCAGCTAGCATTGTTGATGCTCGGCGAAGCATTTCAGAAGCGGACTTTCGGGTGAATGTGAGTAGGAGAATGCGCTCCGGAGGAATTCCTGATTCAACGAGTCGGGCAAGACGATAGACTAGTACGCGGGTTTTGCCTGTTCCTGCGCCGGCAAGCACGAGTGCCGGACCATAGAGGTGATAGACCGCTGAAAGTTGCGCAGGGTTTAATTCTTCTTCATAAGGTATTGTATAGCGCGCCTCTGCAGTCTTGTCCGATTGTACAATCGAATGTGATGTTGTAGTAAAGCTGCGTAGGACGAGTTTTTTCATGGATGAACATCAGTGATGTTGAAATCAGAATTGATCTTCTTGAGTTTCCTCATCATCGAAGAGAGGATCATCATCTAGATCATTTTCATCGAATGCGAGTTCATCATCGAATTCATCATCGGAGTCCCAGCCACCGGTTGTGAGATCGGATTCCAAGAATTCTTCAAGTTGTTGCAATACAGGTTCTTGAGAAAGGAGGGAAATAAGCTTTTGTGCATAAGCATCTGCATCCGCAGAAGTGCAATTCCAAATCTCTTCTTTCATATATGAAGGAGTTTTCTTCACATCGGTGATCATCCCGACGATTGCTGATTGATTCGTGATCGTCGTCGTCACATCCGTGTCTGCATTTGTTGCTCTCACTTCAAATGTTGCCGGCTTATCACCTGTTGTCCAGATGATGTCGATATAAAATAGATCCCCTTCAAAACTTTTCAAATGTTGTTTGTTCTTCATGATGCTTCTGTCGAAAAGAGTAATGAATGATATGATATAATGCGGGCAAAGATAAGAAAATCGCAAGAAAGCTCAATCTTGGAGAAGCTTGGTTCTGAATGATTGATAATCAGGTGAATTCTTGATTTCAAGGGCTTTGTCAATATGCTCCAATGCTTTGTCTTCTTCAGACAAAGATTGATAGATCATGCTCAAATGGTAATTGAGAATACCGCTTCTATCCATATCTTGATTCAAGGCTTTTTGAAGAATCTCAATGGCTGATTGCGTATTGCCCATTTTGAATTGCAACCAAGCATAGGTATCAAGATAGGATTGATTATCAGGATACTGTGAAATTGCTAGTAAAGACATCCTCAATGCTTCATTCAGATTCTCATTTCTTTCCGAGAGAGAATAGGCATAATTATTATTATACATCGCATTCATGCTATCAAGTTTGAGAGCTTCTCCAAAGCAAGAGTCTGAAGCGCGAAATGCTTTCTCATGACCATATATTCCGCCCATCTCTGCCCATGCATCACCTTCTTTTGGATTTCTACGAATCGCTTCTTGCAAATAGGATTTTGCTTCGGAGAACTTATCTTGCTCCCTTGCCTGTATTCCTAAGAGAAAATGGAATCTGGACTCTCCGGGATATTTTTGAGCATATCGTTTACAATGCATTATGAATAGTGGTATTTGTTCCATTCGCATCAATTCATAAGCAAGACCAATTGTTTGCTTGGCATGACTTGTATCCGCTCTATTCAAAGCCTTTAGATGCAATGTATCAGCCATTTCATGTTGTGCAAATTCCGCCATCAATGCAAGTGAAATCAACATGCTCCAAGACGAAGTGTTATATTCCTTGACCTTCATGAGATGTCTTTCTATCATCGCATTCACATTCAGCGTATCTTTCCGAATGAGAATATTCATGAGAAGCGCTTGATAATATTCTTCCAATTCTTGATCAATTGCAGTTGGAAGAAAATCTTCAATCACTGTGAGCACCTCTTGGCTACGACCATATAATTGCAATCCTTCAATGAGCAGTGAACGGGCTTTGGAATTATCCGGATGCATCGCATAATGCTCTCTCATCAATGTTATGAATTCTTCCTCTTTTCCATTGCGCACAAGCAACATGCCGAATCGATTGACGATATCTGTTTCATATCCGGTGGAATTGATGAGTTTCCGAAAATGTTTTTCTGCTTCTTCAGGGAATAACATTTCAGTCAAAGCGGCAAGTGCATACGTATATTTGATATCGGACTTCATGCTGTCCAAATCGATATATGCAATCAATGCTTTGTCATATTGCTCATGATCAACATAGAATTCAGCTAGGGCTTCACGGGCTATGATCAAATTAGGTTCGAGCAATACTGCCTTTTTCATGTGTTCAATGGCAAGATCTGTCTTGAGGAGTTTATAGTAAGACATTCCCATTGAATAAAAGGTCATTGCCGAAGTATCAAGATGGAGAATACGCTTATAGATTTTTAGCGCTTCATCATGCTGATCGCGTAATTGCAACTCAGATGCTTGAAGATAGTAATCCAAAACTATACCGGCCATTCTGCTGGAATCAGCTTTGGAAAGCGGTGATGGTTTTGTTCTAAAAATGGAAGGGAGTGGCTTGACAATTCGTTTGTTTACTGTATTGATATTTGTTTCAGGAAGAGGTGAGGTACATCCCCAGAATGCCATGACTCCGAGAAGGATCATGGATAAATTCAAGAGTGATATACCTGAGGTGGTTTTCATCTTCATGTGATGAATATGCATAAAAAAACCCCACTTGTAGCCAAGCGGGGTATGAGATATACTTTTTGGATTACTTGGAAGCAAGATCTTTCATCATTGCCGCATAACCCTTTTTGTCGAGTGTACGCAATGCACGAGCTGTTGCTTTCACTGTAATGAAACGACCTTCTTCGGGAATCCAGATACGCTTCTTCTGAAGATTTGGAAGAAAGCGTCTGCGTGTGCGATTATTAGCATGAGAAACATTGTTCCCATAACGGACGGTCGTACCGGTCAATTCACAAACCTTTGACATTATCTTTACCTTAAATATAGAGGTGTTTTCAATTACTTTTTTAGACTGCAAATATAGGGTATTATCTTAATACATTCAAACTCTTTCCCCGCAGTTTTTATTGACTTATGGCGTTTTTGATGATTGAATTGCCCCAAAAAGTCGTCGAGCGATACCTAAATCGATCATTTTTACTGTTCTCATGGGCATACCGGCGGATTTGTGTGCGGAAATGATTATTGCATATACAAGTCCATGATGTACCCAAAAAATCCAATTAATCCAATAGTAAGTAGAGAAGGAAAAAGCCACATGCGCGATCATAATATACGGTGCAATGGCAGTCATGGTGAGCATATCGGGGGATAATCGTGATCGAAATTCTTCATCCCTTGAAGCATGAAACACACGTTTGAAGAGATATGTAAATACTGATACATAAGCAGCAAATCCCAAAGTGCCTCTTTCGGCAAGCAAACCGGAATGCAAGGAATCCGAGAATGAAATGGGATTTAACTTTGAATAATATTCATAGCATCCTGCACCAATGCCTGTGATTGGAAACTCTGCCCAAATGGAAAAACCCTGAAATATCGTGGAAAGTCTGCCGAAGAATGACTCTCCAACAATGGAAGTACCACGACCGCCGCCTGTTGACAATACATCAACAATACCGCCTACTCTTTTGGTGAAGAGGTCGAAAACACTGATGCTGACATATTGGCTAACAATTGCATCAGTGATCAAAATTAGAATGAATCCGCTGGCAATAGAGGAGAGCAATGCCACTTTCTTATTGGACTTTTCAAATATCATAGCCCAAAGTGTGATGAGCGAGAGTGAAAACAGTGCAGTAAGTGAAAAGGTGAGGAACATGCCGATGATTGCTGGAATGACAATGCATGCACGCAAGAGTTTTGATTCCAAAAAAGGTTTTGTGTTGCGCAAAAAGGGGATGAGTAGGAATGTCAAGACGAGTGTATTGAACTGCGCATAAAATGATGGCTCACTGAATATCGATGTTGCACGATAGAAATTCTCAAAGCGAAGACTGAGCTGAGTCATATTGTCCATCGAATGATAATTCCGAATGCTGATCGACACATTATTGATCGGAATCCAAGCAAGTGGCAAATCAAAAGCACGAGCAAAAATTTGATAGATACCGAAGATGTTTATGGCTATGCTGATCACAAGCATGAATCGTATAGCCGATCTGAATGCATCGGCAGAATAGATCCCGGATGCAAATGTGATGATAAGAAGCCACTTTGAAAGAAAATTCGTGCTTGTTTTCAGCCATTGAATCTGCATGTCTGCATTATTTGAGAGGAGTGGTATGAAGACGGATGCATATTCGGCAAAGAGAATTGCAAAAAGTCCTGTCAATGCCCAACCCGGCAGTGTTTGCGTTTGCTCGCCCTTCCAAAGAAATCTATACAGCGCAAAGAAGATAACAAGCCATGAACTGACATCTGCCGGAGTGATACCATAAGTACTCACATTGAAGAATTGATAGATATTAATCCAACAGGCAACAAAGACAAGTGATATGATGAATGACTGCACTTTCATGAATGTTGAGCTAAAGCTTCCTTTAGTGAATTGACATCATGGACCGGCAAAGTGCAAGCATAATCCTTACATAAGAATATAGAAAGATCTTCTTTACTTTTTTGACTAGCAAGCATTGGAGAAATAGTATCGAGTTGATTACCGTTTTCATTATATGCAATGACTGCATGTGGCAAATAGGTACTCAATATCAATTGTTTAGATGCATCTCTTTCTTGTGATGTTTCGATTCCTGCAATCACTATTTCAGAGCGTGGTCCTGTCAGAAATGACAATGTCATCAGCATCGCAGAAAATCCATTCGGATAGGATTGAATATTCTTCCCATTGGCATGAATGATATGATAAGCTGTGGCAAAATATTCTTGTGTACCCGTTAATGCGCCAAGTTTGGCGAAGACCATCGATGCAATGGAAGCACCTGATGGAATGGCTCCATCATAAGCCGAAGCATATTGATGAAAGTCGAGTTCTTGGATTTTTGACACCTTTATGCGACCTTCTTCATCCATGAATTGCTCTTTGAAAATCTCTGCATATAGTATGCAATCATGCATATACTGGTCTTTACCCGTTGCCGTGTACAATTCAAATGCTGCATGCATGAGACAGGCATAATCATCGGCCATCGCTGGGATGGATGCTTGTCCATTGCGATAGCGGTGGAGAAGAGTTGGTTCCTTCGCACTCACATCTTCGTTCGAACTCCCACGAATGAATTCGTGGGTTGTTTGGGTGATGAATTCATAGGATTTTTCTGCGGAGGCAATCCATTCGGGTTTGCCGAGGGATCTGCCCGCGAAGCACATCGCATGGATCATCAAGCCATTCCAATCTGTGAGGATTTTATCATCGAGCAGTGGAGGAATGCGCTTTTCTCGATAGTTCAGACATTTGTTTCGTATCGATTCAAAGAGTTCTGGATTGGATTGTGCATGTGTGTCATCGAGAAATAAACTCATGATATTTTTGCCGGTGCGATGTCCACCAGATTCATCGAGATAATTTCCTTCTTTGGAAATATGAAAGCATGACTTCGCAAGTGCAAATTCTTCTGCATTTAGAATATCTGCTAATTCAGATTCCGTGAAGAGATAATAAGTACCTTCTTCACCTTCGCTATCGGCATCTTCTGCGCAATACCAAGCGCCTTCGGGAGATAATAAGCGATTTTGAACATATTCGACGATTTCTACGGCATACCGCTCAAAAGCTGAATCTCCAGAATACAAAAATGCCTCGGTCATGGCTGTGAGAATCATCGCCTGATCATACAGCATTTTCTCGAAGTGTGGGACAAGCCATTCGCGGTCTGTGCTATAGCGATGATAGCCATGTCCGATTTGATCATGCAATCCACCATTTGCCATGCTCTTCAAAGTATGCATAGCCATATCAGCTAATTCATGAGTACTAGTCAATTTTGCTCGACGTAAAAGGTACATCAAATGATGAGGACTCGGGAATTTGGGTCTGCTTCCAAAACCACCATATTCTTTGTCATATCGATCAATGAATGAAGCGTCCGCTTTTTCAAATATTTCATCAGTCAGTAATTCGGTTTGAGATTTGGCATTATGTGATTTCAATTGCGCAACGATTTCCTGACCCGAAGAAATAATTGCTTCGCGCTCATGTTGCCAGCCCTCATTGATTCGAATGAGAATGTCTTTGAAGCCAATGCGTTGGGGAATCGAATTCTTGGGAAAATATGTGCCCGCAAAAAAAGGAAGTTTATCAGGCGTCATGAAAATCGAAAGTGGCCAGCCACCATGACCCGTCATTGCTTGACACATTTCCATCAATGCCGCATCAATGTCGGGTCTTTCCTCGCGATCTACTTTTACGGCAATGAAATGCTCATTCAGCAAATCTGCGATTTCTTGATCTTCAAAGGATTCATGTTCCATGACATGACACCAATGACATGTGGCATAGCCGATGCTGACAAACAATGGTTTATTCTGCTCTATGGCAAGTGCAAGCGTTTCATCATTCCACCCTCGCCAATGCACAGGATTATAGGCATGTTGCAATAAATAAGGCGAAAGCTCATGAATGAGAGCATTCGCCTTTTGATTATTTGGATTCATTGATTATCCGCCATAACGCATTTTGATATTGGGGATCAAATACTCTTTGAATGTTTTTTCGGCATCATAGTCAGGTGACCAATTCCAATCATTGCGGGCTTTGGAATCATCAACCACACCAGGCCATGAGTCAATGATTTCTTGTCTTTTCTCATGGGGCTTGAAATCAATCGTTGCATTTGGAAATTCCGCTTGCACCATGTCTTTGATTTCTACTGCTGTTGGTGAGAATGAAGTCACATTATACACTCTCGTGCTTAAATTCTTGAGAGGCGCTGAAGCAAGTTGCAATAAGGATTTCACAGCATCAGGCATGGCCATGAAAGGAATTTGTGCATCCGGTCTGACAAAGCAATCATAATGCTTGCCTTGTGCCGCATTATGTATCATCTCTGGCGCATAATCACTTGTTCCGCCTGTTGGAACGGTGAATGCAGAAATCAAACCGGGGAATCGGAGAGCGCGGAAATCTACGAATCCGGATTCTTTCTCTGGTGATAATCTGCGATAGCAATCGGAATAATATCTGCCGAGATGTTCATTGTATAATTTATTGATGCCATACATCGTGATTGGTGATGCAAAATCATCTTCACTTGCCGGACCCGACATGCGTTTGGTTTCAAGATCGGAAATACCAAATGCAGCAATGGTGCTTGGGAAGAGGACTTTCACGGCTGAATTCGTTCTCTTGCCGATGCGATATGCCAATTGCAACACATTCATCGTGCCATCCACATTCACATGATGTGCGCGTTCAGGATTTTTCTCGCCACTGGTGGAAAGAATCGCCGCAAGATGAAAAATATCATTCACATCATGTTTCTCAATATCGCGAATCACTTCATCATCGCAGATATCACCGATGATGACTTCTTCGCATAGGGCTGTATGCTCATCGCTGAGTGGCGATAAATCCACAGCGATAATGCTGGCTTGTTCTTTTGAAAGTGTTTCGAGCAATAAATGGCCGATCTCTCCATTGGCTCCGGTGATGACGACTGTTCTTTTGGACATAGTGGCAAAGTTACAAAGTTGAAAATTCTTGTGTTTTGAATGGACAAAACTACAAAATCATGAGAGATTTTGGGGATATTCAGCGCTTAAGCTCTTGAATTGGTATTTTTGCAATTATTCAAACGGAGAATTCATGCGATCATATCTTACCCCGGAAGGTCAGAAGAATGCGGATGCCTATGCCATAAAGCATATAGGCGTATCCGGTTCTTTGCTCATGGAAAATGCGGCAAGTGGTTCTGCACATTGCGTCTCCATGTGGCTTGATGCTTCGACAATTGGCTCGGAAAGACCCTCAATCCTTATTTTATGCGGTTCGGGCAATAATGGAGGTGATGGATTTGCTATAGCAAGACATCTTCATTGCATGAATAGATATGATGTGAAGATTTATCACATAGGAAATATTGATGGAATGTCGCCGGAAACCTCGGCGAATCATTTGTCGGCAAAAGCTCTTGAAATCCAAATAGAATATATTCAAGAAGAAGCTATCTCTACTTTGTCTTTCGAATCCGATTGTATCATTGATGCGATTCTCGGAACGGGAGCAAATGCTGAATTATATGGCATGCCTCATGCAATCCTGAAAAGAATATATGAATTGAATGTGTATGAGAAGTCGCTTTGTATTGCAATCGATATTCCCTCAGGCATTGATGCTGAATGCGGGGAAGCGCATCAATATGCATTCAAGGCGCATGGTACTTGTACAATGTTCAGTGAGAAAGTTGGAATGCAATTGTATCCAGCCAAAACACATTGCGGTGATGTGGAAATCATCATGCTTGGCATTCCCGAGAGCATAGCTCGTGAACACGCCTCTGTATTCTCTTTTGAAGAGGAAGACATTCGAAATGTGATTGGAAAAAGAAATCCACAATCACATAAATACAATTATGGCAGAGTATTGATCATTGCGGGTTCACGGGATATGTCCGGTGCGCCTGCATTAAGTGCGATGTCTGCATTTCGAATGGGTGTGGGACTCGTTGAAATCATGACACCTATCATGCATCCCGCATTGCCACCTGAATCTCTTCTATCCTTGATTCCAATGGATGAAGATGGTGGATTGAATATTGAGTCATTGATGAAGAAAGTACATGAGTCACTGCCTAAAACCAATGCGATTGTCTGCGGTCCTGGACTTGGTGTACGGTCGGGGCAGCAGATCGTAATAGAATTGTTGAAGTTGAATCTATCGATTCCCGTGATTCTCGATGCTGATGCAATTCCAAATGAAACAATGAGTTTGCCTCAAAATTGGGTACTCACTCCGCATGCCGGTGAATGCTCGCGAATGACGGGAATTGAGAGAATAGAAATCGAGAAAAATCCACTGACAAATGTCGTTCAAATCGCCAAAGAAATGCAATGCATCGTGCATCTGAAAAGTGTTCCGGCATGCACTTCCAATGGAACAAAAACATATCTCACAAGCACAGGAAATCCCGGAATGGCAAGCGCCGGTTCGGGTGATATTCTGAGTGGCATGATTGGGGCATTATTGTCAAGAGGAATCGCCCCACTTGAGGCAACTGCATTATCAGCGATGCTTCATGGAGAAGCTGGTGATTTTGCGGCATCTGTTTTTGGGGAAGAGTCGATGTCAGCGAGTGATATCATCGCTTCCATTCCGCATGTGATGGATCGCACATTGATGGATACATGGGAAGACCAAGAATGAATATGTTGATTGACATAGCATTGTCCCCATTGGAAGCCACAATGAATGATGTGATATTGCAGAGTGCTGTCCAGCAAGCCGCATTGGAACATGATTCCGTGACATCGTGGGCAATAAGAAAAAGGTCCGTCGATGCTCGCTCGAAGTATCCCAAGATCATGCTCACGGTGGAAGTATTCCTGAATGAAGAAGCACCGAAAGCACCTTTGATTTCCGAAGGTTTTCGTGATGTGTCAAAAGCGAAAAGAGTCATCATAGTTGGCGCAGGTCCAGCCGGATATTTCGCGGGACTGGAATGTCTGCTTCATGGGTTAAAACCCGTAATTGTTGAGCGTGGAAAAGATGCCCGAGCAAGAAGAAGAGATCTTCGCGCGATTCAACAATTTGGCATCGTGAACCCGGATTCAAATTATTGCTTTGGTGAAGGTGGAGCGGGCACCTATTCCGATGGAAAATTATGGACAAATTCAAAGAAGCGCGGAGATATTCGAAAGGTATTGCAATTGCTTGTCGAACATGGCGCACATGAGCGCATCTTGATTGATACTCATGCCCATATTGGATCGAATAAATTACCCGGAATCATACAATCAATAAGAGAAACCATTGAGAAATTTGGCGGTGAAATTCACTTCGAATCTCGCGTCAGTGGATTTCTCATGAAGAATGATCGCATGCTTGGCGTAACTTGTTCCAATGGAAATGAATTCAAGGGTGATGCCGTTATTCTTGCCACGGGACATTCTGCAAGAGACATTTTCACAATGCTTCTTGAAGCGGGAATACACATTGAATCCAAGCCATTTGCCATCGGAGTAAGGGCAGAACATCCTCAGTCATATATCGATGAAATCCGTTATAAACAAAATCCTAGAGATCCACTTCTTCCAGCATCTTCCTATAAACTGGTGGAGCAAGTACATGGCAGAGGAGTATTCTCATTTTGCATGTGTCCGGGTGGGCTTATTGTTCCCGCGGCAACATCTCCAGGTGAAATCGTTGTAAATGGCATGTCAATGTCACGACGAGATTCGCCATTCGCAAATTCCGGAATCGTCGTGGCTATCGAACAAGAAGATTTGAAGGACTATTCAAAATATGGACCTCTCGCAGGTATGCATTTGCAAGCTGATATCGAGCAGAGTGTGTTTGGTATTGGCGATGGATCTCAAATGGCGCCGGCCCAAAGATTGAAGGATTTTTTGAAAGGGAAGGTGAGTCAATCAATTCCAAAAAGTTCCTATATCCCCGGCTTATATTCAGCCGATCTTGCTTCGCTGTTTCCTACAAATATTTCAGATCGTTTGAAGAATGGCTTTCGGGCTTTCGACAAAAGCATGCGTGGGTATGTGCATGATGATGCGGTCATTGTGGCGACAGAATCCCGAACAAGTTCACCGGTTCGTATTCCGCGAAACCCCGTAAGCCGTGAGCATTCAAGCGTGAAAGGGTTCTATCCATGCGGTGAGGGAGCTGGATATGCAGGTGGCATCGTAAGTGCTGCGATGGATGGACAAAACACAGTAAAGGCAGTGGCGCATGCTTTGGGAGAGCATCAATGAGACCCAATCCCGATTTTGGTATCTATCTACATATTCCATTTTGCGAAAAGAAATGTGTGTATTGCGATTTTTATTCCCTTGAAAATATGGAACATAAAGATGTATTTGTCTCCATACTCAAAAAAGAAATTGCAGAGGGAGCAAAGAAGTATCAGGAACATCTGCGACCTGCAACCAGTGTGTTTTTTGGTGGTGGGACTCCATCATTATTGACTCCCGAACATATCTCATCCATTATGGAACAAGTGAAAGCGCATCTTCCTATTCATCCCGATGCGGAAATCACTATGGAATGCAATCCCGGAACAATCACAAAAGAATCTCTAGAAGGATATCGCAAAGCGGGAATCAATCGATTGAGTTTTGGCATACAATCGTTCCATCAAGAAGAACTCGATTTTCTACATCGCATTCATTCACCCGAAGAAGGTAAAGTAGCCGTTCAAGTGGCTCGGGATGCGGGTTTTGACAATATCAACATAGATGTGATTTTCGCCTTGCCAAATCAGAGCATTGCATCTTGGCAATCAACATTAGAGCAGGCAATTGCTCTGAAAACCGAGCATATTTCAGCTTATAGTTTGATCTTTGAAGAAAAGACGCCTCTGTTTACCATGTTGCAAAAAGGCTTGGTACAACCTCAGGATGATGAAAAAGATGCCGGTATGTATGCACTTACGATAGAAATGCTCGAGAAAGCCGGATATGAACAATATGAGGTATCGAACTTTGCCAAAAGCAATCTGCGATGCAATCATAATCGCACCTATTGGCAGGCAAGAGAATATCTCGCATTTGGTCCATCGGCTCATGGATATATCAATAATACCCGCTATTGGAATTTCAGAAATCTCAAGAGATATTTTGAAGCGGTACAAAAGAATGGTGTCGGTGAAGCAAGCAGGGAAGAACTCAGTCTCACCAATAGACTCTATGAATCTGCCTTTTTAGCCATTAGATCGGAAGGACTCTCAAAAGCACGATTCATGAAGGACTATGGTATTGATATTGTGGAAGTCTTGCAAGCCTCCATTGATTCGCATATCATTGATGAGTTTCTCATTCTAAAAAAAACCGAGGAAGATGTCGCTATACGGCTTAATTCCAATGGATTCGCCATTTGTGACGAGATTAGTCTGCGCATAATTACCGCTCTGGAGGAGAAAATGGGAGCAATATGGGAATCAACTGGGTATGAAGAAGACGATGAATCACTCATCAATCTACCCATCATATAAGAAAGTATGCGGGATTTGAAGAAAAAGTTCCTATCTTTGCGGCTCTAATTTCCTGCCCAAACTACAGTGATTTGGGCTGTTTGAAACAACAACCACAGGAGCACAGAATGAGCATTCGTCGTTTATACGAGAGCACATTCATCATCAATGCCGCCCTTGAGGATCCGGATGTAGAAGCTGTCATTCGTAGAGTGACAGACTATATCGAGAATCATGGTGGTACTTTTGTTGAGATGAACAAGTGGGGCCGTCGTCGCCTTGCTTATCCGATCAAGAAAAAATACAATGGCTATTATGTATATATGGCCTTTGAAGCAGCATCCGAGATTTTACCATTGGTGGAGCGTTTCTTCAATTTGGAAGAAAATGTACTTCGTCACTTGACTCTCGAATTGTCAGAAAAACTCCGTGAGCATCGCAAAGAGCGCGCGCTGATTGCAGGATCAACAATTCCTGCAGAACCCTTAGAGGAAAGCGTTGCGCCTGTGAAAGCTGTTGCGGAAAATAAAACAGATCTTTGATTAACCCATTGATACACGAGTTATCACATTCCCGAAAGAGATGAACCTATGAAAATCATTCTTCGTCAAGATGTAGAAAACCTGGGTAAAATGGGTGATATCGTGATAGTCAAAGATGGCTATGCACGAAACTACCTCATTCCCAGAAGTCTTGCATATTATGCATCTCCTTCTTACATCAATGTATTTGAAAGTGAGAAGAAGCGCCACATGGCAGAGATGGCACGCAAGAAAGAAGCAGCAGAACTACTTGCTTCAAAATTATCCGAAGTTCAGGTCAGCGTTCCAATGAAAGTTGGTGAAGAAGGCCGTTTGTTTGGATCAGTTACACCACAAATGATTGCGCATGAACTTGCAGTGATGGGTTATGACATCGATCGTCGTTCCATCATGATAGATGATGCAATCAAATCATTGGGTGTATTTGATGTGAAAGCAAAATTGCATCCTGAAGTGATCGCTACTTTCAAAGTATGGATCATCAGCGCATAATTTCACGATGAAAAAAAGTAGATTTGAGCACATCATTTGATGTGCTCTTTTTATTTGGAGATAAATCAATGCAAAGAACATTTGATTCCCTTAAGCAATTGGTTGAGATTGATTCACCCACCGGTTTTACACACAATGCAGAAGCATTTGTCATGAATCATTTGGCTGGGATGGGACTCAAGCCATATCAAACACATAAAGGTGCGGTAAAACTTGCATTTGGGGAAAACCCAACGCTTGCAATTGCTGCGCATCTTGATACGCTTGGTGGAATAGTGACTGGAATCAAGTCAAATGGGAATTTATCTATTTCTCCTATCGGTGGATTGGGTCTTATCAGTTTTGAAGGTGCATATGTACGCATACGAACAATGGATGATAAAGTATTCACAGGTACATTTCTATTGAATAATCCTGCATCTCATGCTAATAAAGCAACGGATACCGCTCAGCGATCGATTGAAACAATGCATATTCGTTTGGATGAGGAAGTGAAGACAAAGCAGGAATGTGAACAATTAGGAATTCGTGTTGGAGATTTCGTATGCTTTGATCCTCGTTATGAAGAATTGCCAAGTGGATATATCAAATCAAGATTCATGGACAATAAAGCTTCTTGCTATGTGCTTTTCGCAATCGCGGAGCATCTTGCGGTTGGTCATGGAGGATCAGGTGGATATGCTGAAACCGTGAAAGACCTCCTGGTTTTGGATATGGGGGTTGTTGGTGATCAATGTGAGGGAAGTGAAACGCATTGTTCGATTTGTGCCAAGGACTCAACAGGTCCTTATGATTATGCAATGAGAAAAGAATTAACAACATTGGCAGAAGCAAATGGCATAGCATACAAATCAGATATCTATCCCTATTATGGTTCGGATGGTTCTGCTGCTCTGAGAGCAGGAAGAGATTTCAGAGTTGGATTGATTGGTCCTGGTGTTTCCGCATCACATGGCGTGGAAAGAACCCACAAAAAAGGCATCGAGGCAACCATCGCACTTTGTCTTGCTTTCTTGCGCAATCGTTTCCCTGATGCCGGCATTTGATTTAGCGTCCGCGTAGCATTGCGCGAAGCTCTTTGGTTCTTTGCTTTGTTTTTTCTTCAAGACAATTGTCACGAATCATAGAAGCCATGCTTCCACCATCAGCTGATTCTTTTTTGCAGATTGATTCTTTGCGAGAAATCCACTTTTTCTGCGCACTTTTCAGAGATGCTTTTTCTTGTTCATTAAGAACTGACATGACTTGTTTATACACTAAATTCAGTTCCTTGTCAGCTTTCATGTATGCATCATTTGCATCAGCATTCATTTCCATTTGAGTTTGCGCATGAATTGTCACTGTCATGCAAGCAATGCCCATAGACATCCCGATAAACATCTTCTTAAACACATATCCTCCTATTATTTATGAATAATCACACTCCCTTTCAAGGTTTGTGTGTGAATTGAATAGACTCCACTTGAAAGACCCGAACAATCGAGAGTTTGTAGCGGTCCTTTGAGATTTAATATGAGATTGCCTTTTGCATCATGAATTTGAATATCACTTTGTGGATTAGAGAAGCTGATGAATCCACTTGATGGATTTGGATAGAATGCATTGTTTTGATCTTCCTCGGAAACATTCACTGTTGAGCATGCATAAGACAGATCGAATTGTCTTTGCAATTCATTGATTGGTTCTTCTCTTTCACCATTGGAAGTAAGTACTGACAAAGCAATAAAGGGTTTATCGCCTTTATCGGTTGGTTTTGCAACTTTCAAAAATGCAAAAAGGGAAGAAGTGCCATTGGGTTCACAGCGAGTATCGGCGCCTACTGAATTTGCACCTTGCATTGCCTCCATCATGCGACATGCTAGCGTACCTTTTGCTCTTTTGAAACGGGCTTCCATGGAATCCAATACATGTTGTCCGCTTAGAATATTTCCTTGAATCGCATATGCAATGCCATCAATTACACCGATGACATGATTTTTATAATCAATGCATGATTGACCCGTAAAACCCGCCGACTGAGCCGAAGCTCCCATGAACTTCACAAAGCCATATTGTCTGATATCAGGATTGTCCTCTATATCATTTTCATAGACCCAAGTGGCAATTTGTTCAGGTGAGTCAGTTGTTTTCATGCGTGCTGCCACTCTTTGTTGATTTTGTGGATTATACATCGCTTGTGTATTTACTGCTCCTGTATCAGGAAACAATTGACCAAGAAATGAGGCATCCTGAATGCCAAAAGCGATCAGATCCAAGCATGATGCACCTGCACTACCAACTTCGCGTGTAGTGGAATCAGCACAAACTATCGAGAATGTATCTTGAGCAAATGTGTGGGCATGAACAAAAAACAAACATGAGATTAAGAGTAAGAACTGTTTCATGTATATCCTCTATTTTTTTTGAAATATCATTGTTGAATAACCTGCGAGATGATTGTCTGAAAGCTTTGATTGAGTATTCGGATAATGCTTGTGTAAAGCATAGTCTTGTGAAATATTCAATGCAACGCTTTTCGAAGTGAGATTATGTACAATGAGCAGATTTCCTCTTGTATATGCCAATACATCACCTTTTACATCAATGGTCTGAATATCACCTGAATGTAAATCCACAGTTGAATGTCTCAATGCAATGAGTTCTTTATAGTGATGATATAAGGAATTGGGATTCTTGATTTGCGACTCCACGGAATTCTTATCATCGAGATTGAATCTCAGTTTTTCCCATGTAGTTGTGAATGAATCTTTGCCGGTATTTGTCCATAGAATCGGCTCTCTGATTGCCTCATCAGGTTTTTTGCCGAGCATGCCGATTTCTTCGCCATAGTACAAATAGGGCTGACCGGGCAAAGTGAGCAAAATAGATGCGGCTAGTCGAGCTTTAGCTTCATTTCCGGATAATTCACTCATGATTCGATCTTGATCATGATTAGTGAGAAAAATTGCATCAATGCAATCACTTCTCTTTGCTTTATGATGTGCAATCGAAGCAGATAATTTCTCGATGAAATTTGATGGTGCTTTTTCTTCTTTAAGAAGTGAGAGAATCTGCTTGCCCAAATCAAAATGAAAGTTTGCTTTCAAACCAGAAAAATAACCGGTCACGATCGAATCGGCATTCACAATTTCCCCGACGAGATAGACATCTTTTCTAACTGATTCCACGCCTCTTCGAAATTCTTCCCACCAAGCGATACTTTTGTTATGTTCATTGAGTTCATATACATGCTGTGCTGCATCAAGTCGGAAACCATCGATTCCTACTTCTTTCAACCAAAAGATGGCATTGTCAATCATTGACTTGCGAACATCAGGATTGTCAAAATTAAGGTCGGGCATTTCTCTCCAGAAAAAACCATAATACCTGCCTTTTGATGCATCTGTTGAATCAACTCTATGCCATTGCCATGGAAGTCCTGGATTATATGGTTGTGCTTGCCAGCGATGTGTTTCTGATTCCTCTACCCACACATAATAATCTCGCAGTGGCGAAGCAGGATTCAGCATTGCAGACTTGAACCATGGATGCTGAGTGCTAGTATGATTGACAACATAATCCATCAAGATTGAGATGTCTCGCTTATGTGCTTCATTGACGAGTCTTTTCATATCATCGATGGTACCATATTCTGGATCAATCGCTCGATAATCTATCACATCATATTTGTGATATGTCGGTGAAGGATGCACCGGAGTAAGCCAAATACCTTTGATGCCGAGTTCTTTCAAATAATCAAGTTTTTGAATAATCCCAGGAATATCACCGATGCCATCTCCATTGGAATCGGAGAAAGAGCGAACGAATATCTCATAATACACAGCGCCGGGATGCTTGCGTAATTGTTGCGATTGAATCAAACCGAATTGACATAAAACAACGATGACAAAGATCAGTGCTTTCATTTGAATGTCACGGGATAAGTGAACATTGTTTTATCAGTTCTGAATTGCAGAAAATAGGCACCAGAACTGATTTGTGATCCAAGAAGTAATGTTTCATGTTGCTGACCACGCTCGCGAGCAGTCAATAGTGACTCAGTGAGGATTTTCCCTTGAATATCCATGAGCATGATTGTCAGGCCTTTCACAGGAGTACTGAGATCGAAATCCAATTGTATCAATGAGCTGTCCAACATATAGTTGAGATTCATGATAAGCGGTAATGATTCCTGATTTGATTTGACCGATGATGGCAAAGGAGGAAAAAAGAATTCCAGATATTCATTCATATTGGCTCTCCAATTGCCCCAACTATGTCCTTCATTGACTTGCTTATACATATACCAATAACTTCTTTTCTCGAGCACTTGCCTGAATTGCTTCACGAGTGGAATGAGTTGTGGAATATCATAAGCACCTATATCAATATAGGTTTGAATTGGTTTAGGATCCGTATCATATCCGGTCATGATCGAATTGATGACATTACTCGATTGTGCTGCCACTTTACCAAAAATATGTGGTGATTTCATTGCACAATATAATGCGATATTTCCTCCATTGGATGCGCCTGCAACCGCACGCCAAATTGCTTCTCTTGATGTAGAAAATCGCGTATCAACCCATAACATCACTTCTTCATTGATGAATGATGAAAATGCATTTATGGAATTCCCGGCATATTCAGGTGTGCGATTCACAGCCGGAACAAATACTGCAATGATTGGTCGAATCCGGTTCATAGCAATAAGTCGGTCAATGATCGCCGGTGCTTTTGCAAGGTTCACATAATCAATGCCATCATGAAAGAGAATCACGGGGTATTGTACAGTGGGGGAATAATCCGGTGGAAGATAGACCTTGATTGCTCTTGAGTTATTCAATGCTTTTGATGTAAAAGTCGTATCGAATATCGTTCCTTTGGGAATATCAGTATTGCCAATCAGCTCTGGTTGATTGGGATAAGCCGGCATGCGTAATTCAGAATTAGGTCCGAATCCTCCGGGACATGTGAGTGGATTTCTTGGATCTAACATCCAATTTGTGCCATTAATCAATTTATAATCCAATCGAGCATCGGCAGGAAATGATTTCTTCACCAAATGGAGATCAGTTCCCGGAAAACGCTTCATTGTATCGCCTTTTTGCGACCATTGCGTATGATCTCCCGTTACAATGATGCGATCGGCTTTTCCGCGAAATAGAAAATAGCAATTGGTATCCATTGATATCGGAAATGTCTTGTTCACAATCATGAAAGAATCAATTGCTTTCATCTTTATCAGTGAATCTGCATTGGAATTCAATAAGGAAATGAAAGACTCGATTTCATTTGCTTTGAGACTTATGACACTCATTAAGAATGCAATGAATATGCGCATCTTGAAGCTCATTGTATTATGAATGGATATTTGCCTATCACGTTTCCTGCTTCATCGGAATGAATGAACATATACATACCTGAAGGATATGGTCCGATAGAAATGCTTTGCTCATTGATTGACTTCATCTCTATGAGAATGCCTTTCATATCATATACTTTTCCCATTCCATAGGAATTCTTCAAGGTAATCTTTCCTTGTTCTCCGGACAGTATCGGATGAGGCATAATGGTATTCACATTATCTTCAATTTCATCAATCGAAGTAATCGGCCAAGCCTGCACTTTCGGCTTGGGGAGTTGCTTGGAAGTCAAGACATGAAATTGTCCGGGCTGTAAAGTCAGTGAATTTCCACTTGCAGGAATTTCAATTGATGTACTCGTGAAATAATCATGATATATGCCTGATTTTGGCATCTTCACGGAAAATGTTCTTGGCTTCATGTCGAAATTAGCAATGATATATGCATCCATTTCAGGATGTTCAAACAGAATTGTTCTTATGGTATCAGTTCGTGAAGCTTTAAAAGTGAGCTTTGTATCTAATGAATTGAATGTTGAATATGCTCTGAGCGCAATCAATGCGGAATAGGTATCATAGAGTCTTTGTCTTCTTGCATCAGATCGATATGACCATCGTTGTGGCTTCACGCTGAGTCGTATGGATGCATTATCAATACATGTTTCAGTTAATTGTAAACCGACATCATAACCAATCTCACCGAATTGCCAAATCATGCGTGGACCCGGTACCGGGAAGAACATTGCGGCCTTTGCACCTGCTCTTTGAAGCGCGATAGTTGTGTCTCTCGAAGTATATAGTCCTATAGATTTTCCATAACAAAAACTCTTCTTCAGAAGTCTTTCCTCATCATGACTTTCCATATAGGCAACATTTGCCGGAACATTGAGTGATCGATTCTTGAAATAAACTTGTGATGTTCCATTATCTGATTGACCCGAAATCCAGCCCATCACTGCTTCACCTGAAGTTGGATTCATATTATGCCAAATCATGAATCCATGATCAGTCAATTCTCTTTCTTCTCTCGCATCAGCGAAATGTTCCAATATCAAATATGCATTGGAATCATAGGTTCTGATTTTGTCATGCATGCGCTTTAGAAGTCTGACGCGCGAAGAATCATAAGAACTCCAGCGTGCTGTATTATTTCCATAATCCACTTGCGTGAAACCTTTGGACAAATCGAATCTATATCCATCAAATTTGAATTCCTCTAGCCAATATTGATTGAATCTGTCGATATAGCGCTGATATGCGATGCTTTCATGATTCATGTCATTGAATACATTGAATGGATGTTTGGCAATCACATTTGCATAGGGATTATTCGCTGATGGTGGACCATATTTTCCATCTGCCCACATTCTGATGAGCGGATTGGCACCTGTCAAATGATTATGCACGACATCCAAAATCATTGCAATTCCCATTCCATGGGCTTTGTCGATGAGTTCTTTCAAGTCGAGTTCAGTGCCATAATATTTATCAACTGCAAAAGGGAAAGCAGGATCATAACCCCAAGAAATATTCCCTTCAAATTCTGTGATAGGCATAAGTTGTATCGCATTGATGCCAAGCTTCTTGAGATAATCCAAGGAATCAATCACAGCTCTGAATGTTCTTCTATCCGTAAAATCTCTTACGAGCAATTCATAGATAACAAGATCTTTGGAAGGGATTCTTTTGTATTCATTTTTCCATTGATATGGAAACTCTTCTATTTGACTCGCAGGACGCATGGTGAAGACAGAGAGAAATTCATCAGTTTTGTCTTTGGGATAGCGCTTCAAATTGGGATATCGATTTTGGGAAATAATTTCATCATCATTGAATTCCGAGAGAACTTTTTTTCCATATGGATCGGCCACGATGATAGAACCATCAATCACATATTGATATCCATATTCAATGCCTTTTTGTAATCCTGAAATCGTAAGCCAGTAATATGCACTGTCTTTGTCTATTGTCATGCGCTTCATTTGATAAGCGGGAAGAACAGCATAGTCATTGAAATCTCCGATGATATGCACTGTTTTGTGATATGGCGCGAAAAGACAAAATGTCACAGAGGAATCATCAATGAAATTCAAGCCTTCTTTGATGGATGAAGGTAATGGAGATTCAACTGTCTTTGAAAAGATGAATACTTTGAGAGTTGATGTCTTGATTACATTTGCAATATCTGTTGTCTTGAGAGTGAGATTCTTTGTACCTACTTCATTGCTGGAATATGTATATCGAATTATTGTATCTGTGCCGACATCTGTTAGCAATGAATCATCGGCAAAAAGAGCATAAGATTTCAAGGCCGTACCATTAATGTTCACTCCTGCTTCAATGGTTAGTTCTTCACCTTGTTCAATATTGACTGTTTGTTGTGTCGGCTTTTTGAAATAGGGAATTGCTCCTGGTCTAAGAACAGGTAGATAGATATCTTTCGCTCCGGCATCTTTGCCTTCTTGTGTTGAATTTGCACTTCTGAAGACAAATGTGAGTTGGATAATTTCTTCGCTTTGAGGAACATTATAAAAAGATCGAATATTTGGGATGGTCAAGCGCCAGCGATCTGTGGAAATACGAGTGAGCTTTGTTTCGGGAGTATTTTGTCCCCAATTGGTTTTTACATATCTCCAATCTGTAGGTCCGGTTGAACGATTGGTTATCACTCCTGTATGAGCATAAACATCACCTGTGAATCCGCGTAAACCAGCCGTCCCTCTTTCGGCATAAAAGATGATTTCCACGCTTCCATTTGGATCCGGAAGTGCTGGTGTGGATGTAATGACTTGTGCAAAAATACTGTGAGCACTACAGAGAATAACGAGAATTGCGAGAGATATCTTTAACATGATCTATTTCCATTGAATTGAATGACATAGCTAAGTACAAAATTACTAAAGCCAGTGGAGTTGTCATCATTTGTGGAAACAAAAAAGCCCTCTTGGAAAATCCAAGAGGGCTTAATAATTCCAACAATTTGGAATTAATTATTCACGATGATTGTGCCTGTTGTTCTATAGTTTCCTGATTCAATAGTATAGATATATGAACCGGAAGAAACAGGTGCATTATTTGCATCTGTTTTGTCCCAGTACAACATATAATTTGCAGGAACTTGCATCTCATTTACAAGTGTGCGAACAAGATTTCCACGGATGTCGAATACTTTCACTGCGATTGGCTGTGCATTATTCAATACACGATAGCGAATCATGGAGACTTCTGTATTTGATGTTGGATTTGGGAAAACAGGGCTCAAATCATATGCTGTTCCTTGACCATCACGAACTGCAGTTGTATTGCCGGTGATGATGAGTTTATAGTCTGCCAAGCCAACATCTTTACCTTCAGCTTTGCCATCTTTACCATCATTGAATACCATGCCAAAATGAGTTACGACATCGGTTCCATAATATGTTGCAGGAGTCATATTCAATGAGAACACATTTGGTGCCTCGCCTGTCATCATTCCTACTGCTTCATCGCGCCAGTTTTGACCTGCGCCATTTGCATCTTTTGCCATATTTGCCCAAAAACCTGTACCAGCTCCTGAATGTACAATACACTTTGCAGCACCATTCATAGATGCAGGACCATCAGGTGTAACTTCGCTTGGAAGTGGGTGCATCTTGTCAGTAAAGACAACCATTTTCATCTCTTTATTGGAAGCATAATTTCCATCTGCAGAAAAGAATTTGATGGCATCATAACCGGTGTCTCCACCTTCTTTTGTATAAGGAATTTCTTTTGGCTCATTATTGGGAGCACCTGTAATAATGAGTTTATAGTCTGCTAAGCCAACATCTTTACCTTCAGCTTTGCCATCTTTACCATCATTGAAAACCATACCAAAATGAGTTACGACATCGGTTCCATAATATGTTGTAGGAGTCATATTTAATGAGAACACATTTGGTGCCTCTCCTGTCATCATTCCTACTGCTTCATCGCGCCAGTTTTGTCCTGCGCCATTTGCATCTTTGGCCATATTTGCCCAAAAACCTGTACCAGCTCCTGAATGTACAATACACTTTGCGGCACCATTCATAGATGCAGGGCCGTCAGGTGTAACTTCGCTTGGAAGTGGGTGCATCTTGTCAGTAAAGACAACCATTTTCATCTCTTTATTGGATGCATACTTTCCATCTGCAGAAAAGAATTTGATGGCATCATATTTTGTATCGCCACCTTCTTTTGCATAATTGATTTCAACTTGGGCGAATGCAGGTGCTGAAATAATAGCACTTGTTGCCAAAAGGGTCAAGAATTTCTTCATGTGAACACCTTGATATTAATAAAAATTAAAAAATTGTGAGAAGCTTATTCAAATTTGTAAAGCCATGTTTACCATGACCTTGCAAGTATTATGCGAATTTAACAAACAATTCTGAAATATGAATTTCAGAATCCAAATAGTTTACGGATTTAACTCAATTCCAGGATTTCCGGAGACCTCGCTGCTTGGGATTTTAGCTAAAAGTTTATTGTCATTCCAAGCTAATCCTCTGATATTAGAAGACTTAATGCGCTTTAGATAATGAAATCTATCGCCTTCAAAGCACATCTCAAGTCTGCGTTCTTTGCCAATGAGTTCCAAAAGTGCGGCTTTCCCAGTAGTAGAATTATCTTCGGGAACATTCGCTCTTTTGCGAATGAGATTCACATCAGCGAGAACCTCGGATTCAGGTCTACCGATTTCGAGTCCTGCTTCAGCATGGATGAAGAGTAGTTCTGCATAACGGATGATATTCACATTGGCAATCAATGTATCATACTTTGTGCAATATCTGAATGATCCTGCTTGCTTCACATATTGTTGTTTTCGTAGATCTGTACTCGGACTTGCATCCAAAGCAGCCGCAAAATCGGGGGATACCGTGAAGGGAGGTTCACCGAAGGCCGTTTTTTGATACATACCGCGAATAGCACCAAACGAATTTGTTTGCGTGGTTAATGCCATTTGGAAAATGGATTCAGGATTTCCACCCTTGTAAAACACTTCGCGAGGAGTTGTCGCCAAACTAAATTTTCCACTTTTCACGATTTGATCTGCATAGGAATAAGCATTTGTAAAATCATTCTTTTGGAAATACACTCTAGCCAAATATGCGAGTGCGGCAGATTTGTTTGCATAACCATCGCGCTTTGCATCAGGTAAGAGTGATTCAGCAGATTTCAAATCCGCTATTACTTGCGCATAGCAATCTTCAACTGTTGATCGACCAATTGCCAAACCAGCAGTACCGCGTGTCGGGGCTGTTCTCACAATCACACCAGGATGTGAATTGTCTGCTTTGAATCCATATTGATGACCCCATATACGAAGCATTTCAAATATCATCACACCACGAAGAAATTTACATTCTCCTTCAATTTGACTTTTCTGTATATCTGTCAAATCTTTGATGTCCGGCAATGATACAATCACATTATTGATTGCATTGATACCTCGATAGGAATTATCCCAAAAGCTACTGAAAGATGGAGTGAAGAGTGACATATTTTGTCCCCAAATCTCCAAGTAACCATAATCACTTCCGGCATAGACAATATCACCTGCCAAAGCTTCCGTTGGGGAAGCGGGTATTCCCGAGCCCAATGTCCCTTGAAGTGACGCATATATCCCTGACATTGCTACATTCACCGAACGTGCATCTGACAATGCAGCTTCAGTTGATAATTGACCTTCATTGCGCACATCCAATACATCAGAGCAAGCGCTAAGTATTAGCATGCCTGTAAGTGCAATGGTGAGCAATCCTTTCTTTAAAAATGTATTCATGATTTTTCCTTATTCACTTGATTAGAAATCAACATTGATGCCGACATTGATTGTCTGCGCTTGTGGTGGAGTAAGATATGTCACACCTTGATTGCCATTTCTTTGCTGATCACCACTGTGATCTCTCACAACTTCAGGATCCCAACCGGGGAAACTTGTGAATGTGAGAAGATTGATGCCTGTGAGATAGATGCGGAATGTTGAGAAACCCATTCCTTCAGACATTGATTTTGGCAATGTATAACCAATGGTCAATTGTCTTAAGCGGAGAAAATCACCATTATAAATAAAACGATCAGTATTGATATCGCGATTGCCTTTGAGGGTCAATCTTGGAACATCTGTCTCTTGTCCGGGCTCTGTCCATCTATCAAGCGTCTTTGTCATTTGATTCCATGAGAAACCCATATTTCCAACAAGTCTCTTACCTGCATCATCATATATGGTATTTCCAATTTGATACACGAATTGTGTTGTGAAATCAAAATTATCATAACGGAATGTATTGGTAATTCCACCAAAGAAATCTGGATAATTCTTTCCGGTCGGAACGCGCCATGTTGCATTCCATGCAAGAGGCACTCCGAGTGAATCGCGTGCTTCTTCGAGGGTCAATGGTCTGCCATTCAAACCATTGTTTGGTACTGCTTTACCATCGGATCCAATGCTTGATGTTGGGCGATAATAGACAGGCAAACCTGTTTCAGGATCAACACCGGCTGAGCGTACGATGAAGAATGATGCGAATGGATAACCAACAATTGCTCTGGTTTCACCAAAGCCCAAATCCACACCATCGGGATTTGTGATTGTGCCAAGTGAAATGATTTTGTTCACATTATATGTG
>JBEEPK010000012.1:0-38153 GCA_041191145.1 Bacteroidota bacterium | reverse complement strand
ATGGCTGAAAAAGCATTGCACGCCGTTCAGCAACAAGATCCACCTGGAATTGCAGCTAGAGATTTACGTGAATGTTTGCTCCTTCAATTGAATGCAAAGCAAACTCCAAGTGCTTCAGAATTATTGGCAAAAAGAATACTTGAAAAGAGCTATGATGTATTCGTAATGAAACATTATACAGTTCTTTGCAGGCAGTTCTCTATCAATGAAGATGAATTGAAAGCCGCCATTGATGCAATTAGAAGATTGAATCCAAAGCCGGGAGGAATGGGAGTATCCATTGCAACTTCAACAGTCATTCCCGATTTCGTTATTTCTATTGATGATGACGATGATGTGTTCATCAATGTCAATGATACTCGCATCCCTCAGCTTAAGCTTAATAAGATGTATGAAGATTTGAAGAAAGAAGCTCGATATCGGAAATACAATAAAGAAACAAAAGAGTGGCTTAGAAAAAAGTATGATGATGCAAAATTTCTTTTACAGGCAATCAGACAGCGAAAGAAAACAATGCTTAAAGTCATGACCGGTATTGCAGGTGCACAAAAAGATTTTTTCAGATTTGGTGAAAGTGCTCTCAAACCATTAATCTACAAAGATGTTGCAGATGTAACCGGAATGGATGTTTCAACCATCTGCAGAATAGTCAATGGAAAATATGTTCAAACTAATTTTGGAACATATGAGTTGCGTTTTTTCTTCAGTGAATCTTTGCCAAGCGATGATGGCGAGGAGATTTCAACAACTGTAATCAAACAAAAAATTAAAGATCTGATTGATAAAGAGCCAAAGCTGAAACCTCATAGTGATGATAAATTGATGGCTGAGTTAAAAAAACAAGGGTTAAATGTTGCTCGAAGAACGGTTGCGAAATATCGTGAGCAAATGCGCATTCCTGTTGCAAGACTTCGTAAGGAATTGTGATAGCATATGTCTTTGGCAACGTTCTTATCCAGGATTGATCATTCGCTGAGACCTCTTTTAGGAAATCTGCAACCTAGAATATTCACTCATTTGTATTCTGCAACTCGACCCTGGTTCTCAGCAATTGCTGCGAATGATGTTATTCAGCCTATTATTGTTCCCGATACTTTCAAAGTCCGTATAAGAAATTTGACTTTTCGATCACCAATCGGCAATGCGGCCGGTATGTATAAGCATGCTGAAGGGTATGAAAGGGCATATGCTCAGGGTGCTGGATTTTATCTGGCAGGAACAACCACTTCGCTTCCTCGTAATGGTAATGTAAAGAATGGAATTGCTTTGCCATTTGTGCCTTATCCCAAAAGTCATGCTGCATCAAATTGGTTGGGTTTGCCGAATAAAGGGCATATTGAAACGGCAAAACACATCGCAACATTCTCACATTATCCGGAATTTCCAATCGGAGCAAGTGTTTCGATGGATCCCGGAATGAATATAGGTCAGGGATTGCAAGGATTGATTGAAGGTATCAAAGCATATCAAGATGCCGGATGTGATTTCATTGAGCTCAATGAGAGTTGTCCGAATGTTCCCGGCCATTCTACTGATCATGATAAGATTGATGTCTCACTCATTGCAAGACTTGATACAATAGCTGATACTATCGATTTAGCAACATATCCGGTCATTGTGAAATTTTCAAATGATACCGATCCCGCCTTGATTAAACCTCTCTTGTCAATACTTGTTGAAAGAAAATTTGCTGGAATCAATCTTGGAAATACTTCAACAGCATATCAAAAGTTTGCAAGTCTTATTCATGTTGATGACAAAAAACACTATGAGTATTTCACAAAAGAATATGGTGGGGGATTAAGTGGGGCAATCATGCGTGAGTCTTCACTTCAGTTATGCTCAATTGCACATGAATATCTTCTAGAAAACTCAATCAAAGATTGTATTGTCATTGCAACAGGCGGGATCGAAACATCAGATGACATTAGAGATGCATTAAATACAGGTGCTCATCTCACTCAGTGGTATACAGGATATTTTGAACGATTTGGTGTGGATGGAAACAAAGTCTACTCACATCTTTATCAGCAATTGGATGCTTAACGAAGAGCTTCTCGCACTCTTGCAGATACATAATCCATTACCCAAACCACAAATGCTATCATGATGATGATAAGTCCAACCTCATTCCATTGAGCAAGTCCCTGATATTGCATGAGCATTGTCCCTATTCCACCGCCTCCTACCAATCCAATGATAGTTGCCATACGAACATTGATATCCCATCGATAAATTGTAAAACTTAAGAATGGAATGACAATTTGAGGAATGATTGCATAGCTAATCACTTGCAATGGATGTGCTCCGGTTGCTTCGATTGCTTCAATAGGACCATTATCAATATCTTCAATTTGCTCAGAATATTGCTTTGTAAGTGATGCAACTGTATGAATCATGAGAGCAAGCATTCCGGCAAATGGACCAATTCCAACCCAAACAGAGAAGATGATTGCCCAGATAAGTGGTTCGATGGATCGTGCAAAATTTGATATAAATCGTACTGTAGAATAAATGGCGAAAGAAAGTGTACTTCCTTTCATTAAAGTCCTTGCACTCAAGAAACTCAAAATAAATGATGGTGGTAGAGCTATAATTGTTGCAGTCAAAGCTATATACACGGTTTCAATCAAAGCTTTCAGCGCAATATCAAAAATGCTGAGTTCAGGTGTGATAAGTGCGGTGAATATATTCGACGCCGATTCAATTCCTTTTGTAGAAAAGAAATCAATAGGGGAAATATCGGTTGTAATCCAGCCTGCAATAATGGATGAACTAAATGCAAGCCAAAGTATATGTTTGCCCACAAATGGCATTGATACTTTTGTATTCGACAAGATTGCTTGCCCTGGTGATTGTTGGGTACTTCTGAGAATAAGTGCAGAAATGAATGCAATAAACAGATAAGCCAATTGAATGACAATACCTTGCAAAGGTTGATAAGAAGTCAAGGCAGGTAGGATTATTCTATCAATCGTAATGAAAACATACCAAGTAAAGAAAATATCAATAAGGAAGGACTGTATGTTCACGCCTTTTTTCTGTTCCGAATTCATGCAATTCTCAATTAGTGCAGGGCAAAAATACTGAACCCTCGACTAAAAAAAAAGTCGAGGGTTCTTATGATGTCTGTATCGATTCTAGGGAGTATTAATCTCTTATTCGTATCGATCTGACCGACGATCACCACCGCGAAAATCGCGACGTGGTCCGCGTGATTGCTCTTCGCGTGGGCGAGCTTCATTGACTACCAATGTGCGTCCGCTGAACTCTTTGCCATTGGTTGTTTCGATGGCGCCTCTTGCTTCATCATCATTGTCCATTTCAACAAAACCAAAACCGCGTGAGCGACCTGAGATTTTGTCTGTGATAACGAAGGCACCTGTGACATTGCCGTAGCTTTCGAAGAGGGAGCGAAGATCTTCGGATCCCATGTTGTACGGCAAATTGCCTACATAAATATTCATAACAAACCTTCTGTGGATGTGTAGTGATTAGCGAGATCGACAAACAAACAATTATACGAGTGATCTCAAGTAAATGGCGCACATCAACACCAAAACCTTTTCGAAAATAAGACAATGCTTTGGTTAAACAACACTTTGTTTGCAAATATTTGATATTATCTATACTTAATAAAAAAGCCTACATGTATCTACATGCAGGCTTTTTATTCATTCTAGGGCAAATTAGGGGAAAATGCCCATCTGATTATATGAAGCAGCAATTTTATCAATTGCGGAAATAAATGCTGCTGTTCGCATATCTTTCACATTTGCCTTATTTCTCCAGACTTCCATGATTTCATGATAAGAACCAATCATGGAATCTTCCAAGCCGGAATTCACCAAATCTACTTCATTAGGACCTTGAACAAGCAATGATCTTTCTGAAGCGGACAATGATTTTCCTGTAAGATTTTCAATCGTTGCAATCAAACCTTTTTTGGAGTTTTCTTCATATCGCTTGTCAAGACGACCAAAGCGAACATGAGAAAGATTCTTAAGCCATTCAAAGTAAGAAACAACCACTCCACCGGCATTGATGAACATATCAGGGATGACCAAGATATTCTTAGCAAGCAGTGTTGGTTCTGCAGAAGCTGCTATTGGACCATTTGCACCTTCGGCAATAATTTTCGCTTGAATTCTATCAGCATTCCAATCAGTAATTTGAGATTCCAATGCTGCCGGTACGAGAATGTCACAAGGATATTCAAGTACGGTATTGCCTGCATCTATTGTTTGCGCGCCGGCAAAATTTCTTATCGATCCTGTTTGTGTATGATGCGCTTTCAAAGCATTGACATCAATACCATCTGGATTATACACTGCTCCATCCCATTCAATAATACCAGTGATTGTTGCACCACCTTCTTGAATGAATTTTGCAGCATAATATCCAACATTACCGAAACCTTGGACTATGACAGTCTTATCACCTAATCCTGTTGTTAATCCAAGTGATTTCATGAGGTCAACATCATTGACTGCTTCTCTCACACCAAAGAAAACACCACGACCGGTAGCTTCTGTTCTACCATTTACGCCACCTTGTGCAATTGGTTTTCCTGTAACACAGCCAAGAGCATTTACATCATCAAATTTGATTGTTTGATATGTATCTGCTATCCATGACATTTCACGCATTCCGGTTCCATAATCAGGTGCGGGAACATCCACTGCCGGACCAATGAAATTTTTATGAATCAATTCAACGGTATATCGTCGAGTAATTCTTTCTAATTCATCTATAGTATAATGCTTGGGATTGATTTTGATTCCACCTTTACCACCTCCAAATGGAACGTTCACTACAGCGCATTTATATGTCATCAATGCTGACAATGCAATCACTTCATCTTGATTTACATCCTCACTATAGCGAATACCGCCTTTGCATGGAAGCTTGTGATGACTGTGTTCTGCTCTCCAAGCAGAAATAACTTGAATTTCTCCTTTGACTCGAACAGGGAATTGAATCTGATATACGGCATTGCAGGCTCTAATCTGATCGAGAAGACCTTGGGAATGATCTAGCAAAGCTGCTGCTTTGTCAAAATAAGTGTTCACCGATTGGAAAAACGGTATTTCGTGATAACTCGGTGGATTTGTTTGAGAAGACATAGTACTTCCTAATGAAACAATATGTATGGGTAAATGAGAAATCTTCTGATTTAAAGATTTCCTCTCAATGCTTGCTCTCTTTCTATGGATTCAAATAATGCTTTAAAATTTCCTTTGCCAAATGAGGTGGCACCTTTTCTTTGAATAATCTCAAAGAACAGAGTTGGTCTGTCTTCAACGGGCTTTGTGAATAATTGAAGTAGATAGCCTTCTTCATCACGGTCAACCAATATACCAAGCTCTCGTAGTGGCGCAATGTCCTCATCGATTACACCAACTCTATCCAATAAATTATCATAATAGGTATCAGGTACTCTGAGGAATTGCACTCCTCTGGACTTTAATGCGGATACAGTTGCAATGATATCATGCGTGGCCACAGCAATATGTTGTACGCCGGGTCCATGGTAAAACTCGAGATATTCATCAATTTGTGATTTTGCTTTTTTCCCATCAGCAGGTTCATTGATTGGGAATTTTATGTAACCATTCCCATTGGATACAACTTTGCTCATCAATGCGCTATACTCAGTTGATATGTCTTGATCATCAAATGTGAGAAGCAGTGAGAATCCCATGACATCTTCATAGAATTTCACCCATTCATCCATTTTCCCGAGCTCAACATTGCCTACGCAGTGATCAACATACAATAATCCGGCTTCTTCAGTTTTGTATCCATCATCCATTGCCACATAACCGGGCATAAAAATGCCTGTATAATTCTTTCTCTCAACAAATGTGTGAATGGTGTCGCCATAGGTATGGATTGATGCAATCTTTACTTCGCCGAATTCATCTTTCAAGATTGTTGGTTCTTGATAACTTTTTGCACCACGCGATGTGGTTTCCTTCCAGGATTTTTCAGCATCATCAACCCAAAGTGCAAGAACCTTAACGCCATCGCCATGTTTTTCAACATGTGTACTGATATCATTCCCGGGATGCATTGGTGTTGTTAGTATCAGGCGAATCTTACCTTGTTTCAATACATAGCTTGCTCTGTCACGAATACCTGTTTCAGGTCCGGAATAAGCAATCAATTGAAAACCAAATGCTGTGCGATAAAAAAAAGATGCTTGCTTTGCATTTCCGACATAGAATTCGATAAAGTCCGTTCCATTGATCGGAAGAAAGTCAGTGATTGCTGTTTGTGATGATGCAGCGGACATAGTTTCCATGACTAGATACCAGATGGTTGTGATTTGGTAAAATTACAAAATTGATTAAGCAAAATACTGGGAAAGTTCAGCCATAATTGATACCACTCTTTGATTTGCTTCATCATTACCGGTGCTAATTCTCACACAATATGGCAATTTGAAACCGGGAAGTCTTCGAACAATTATCCCTTTTTTCTCCAATTCAATTGTCAAATTTATTGCTTTTTGCTCCGTTCCACAGTCAATCATAGAGAAATTTGCAACTGATGGAGAGATCTTCCAACCTTGACTCTTGAATGAATCTTGGAAAAGTTGTAGACCTCTCTTATTGAGTTCAATTGTTGCATTTACAAATTCATGATCATCCAATGCTGCAATGGCTGCAATTTGAGAGAGTGTTCCAGGGTCAAATGTCAATTTAGATTTTGCCATAACTTGTATGAGTTCTAAAGGCCCGATGGCATAGCCCACACGCAGTGAAGCAAGTCCATAAGCCTTTGAAAATGTTCGAAGTGTTATCATATTTGGTCTTCTGTGAAGAAGACTATTTGGATAATCATCAGCCAATACTTCAGTATACTCGAAATATGCCTCATCCATGATTAGTAAAACAGAATCGGGAACAGCATTGAGAAGTTTTTCAAATTCAGCTTGATTGATATAAGTTCCGGTAGGATTATTCGCATTTGCGATATATACGATTCTAGTGTTTGAATCAATCGCATCAATAATACCATCAATGTCAAATCTATAATCTGTAGTGAGAGGAACCGATTTGCAATTGAGATTTGCGATTGAAGTGGCTACGTAATATCCAACAAAAGTACCATCACTCGACACAATCGTATCACCGGGCACTGTAAAACAGCGCATCATTAAATGCAGCAATGCATCTGATCCATTATATGTGACAACTTCTTCAGGTTGTACATGGAATTTTTGTGCAAGTGCATTTCCCAATGAAACTCCTCCGTCCGGATACACGGATAAATCATCTGCAATGATTTTTTTCAATGCTTGCAATGCCAAAGGGGATGTTCCCAATGGATTTTCATTGGAAGCCAATTTGACAATATCCGTGATGCCATGTTTCTCTCTAACAGCTTTGATTGATGTGCCGGGAGTATATGGGGAGAGTTTCTGAATATGCTCAGGTATGAATATTGACATGGTGAAATGTGTAATTGTTGGTCTAAAATCGAACAAATTTAAGAAAACCTCAATGATACAAGCCATGAATTGATAGCATGGTGGAAAAAGAGAATGAAATACCTCCTAAAGCCGAGAATAGCGGGATATTTTGTGTAAATTTGCCATGTATTTCCTTCTTTAGAATGTACAAACCCATATTTGGCGTCGAAAAGTTTATATGTCCCTTAAAATTTCTATACCCGACAATCCGGCATATTCTTCGATAACTGCGAATGCTGAATCAGTATGCAGGGAGAAGGGGTATGTTTTTAAAACTATGTCAGAATACGATTGTGCCCAAAGTCTGTATCATGGCACAGCCGATATTGCACTGATCGATCCTTTGAATTTTGCAAAGAATCCTTCGGAATTGCGAATCATTCCTTCAACTGCCTTATCGGCTGAAGGATTTTCAAATCTTGCATCGATTCAATTTTTGCCGGGTAGAGAAGAGATTACCAAAGTTGCTCTCGAGGAAGATCTCTTTTTATTCAGAATTGGGGCATTATGCTTATCAGAAAAATTTGATTTATTCCCTGAAATCATCATTGACAAGTCGATTGCTGATCAAAGTGTATCGATCAATGAAATATATGATGCATTTATGTCATGGAATCATTCTATGAAGGGACAAGGAATGCTTGATATTGTGGAAGAATGGTCTGATATTCAAACTGCACCTTTGCCACTCATGTTTTGGGCATGCAAAGATGAAGATATGCCGGATCCAATCGAATTGACAACTCTATTTGCGGCCGATGATTTGCCGAAATCTGATGAGATGCTTTCATCAACTTTAGGTAGTGATGCAGATGCAAGAACGGGTACGGTGTATTTCCACTACTCTGATGCATTTATGGCATCTCTTGAATCAATTCAACATTTCATGTTTTATCATCGCATGATCGAAGCAGTTCGTGCGACAACTTTGTTTGGAAATTGATATGCTTACAAAATATGGATATGACAATGCCATTCCGATGCTCATCATTGGATTTTCTCTCATACTTTTGTCCGGATTTGTTCTGCAAAATGCATGGTCATGGATTTCTGCGATACTCGGAATCATCATCATATTATTCACACTGTGGTTTTTCAGAGATCCTCTGAGAATCATTCCTTCATCTGCCATATCCGATCCTTCTATCATCATTGCTCCGGCTGATGGTAAAATTGTTGAAATCATAGAGATGGAAGAGAAAGAATTCTTCAAAGGTAAGGCTCGACAAATCAGCATTTTCCTCTCACCTTTGGATGTACATGTAAATCGCTCCCCCGTATCGGGAACTGTTGAGTTCTATCGGTATATGCAAGGTGATTATATGGTTGCATGGCATCCAAAAGCATCCGAGCTTAATGAGCAAAGCAGAATAGGAGTCCAAAATGAATTCGGCAAAGTGTTTTTCAAGCAAATCACAGGTGTATTGGCAAGACGCATTGTTTGTACCGTTACACAAGGTGATGTTCTTGAAACAGGAGAGCAAATCGGCATGATGAAATTTGGATCAAGAATGGATATTATTCTTCCTCTCGATGCTGAAATACTTGTTCACAAAGATGAAAGAACTCGAGGCGGTGAGACAATCATCGCTCGACTCAAAAAGTAATGACTCCAATCCCACCGGCATATTCCATTCTACATCGATTGTTGCCAGATACGGTAGCAAAAAAGTATGCTTATGCAATACTCTCTGGTACAATGCTCGGTTTTGCATTTCCTCCATTCAATTTTGGATTCATTGGATATGTCGCTTTCTTGCCTTTGTTACTACTTATTGAACAACTTGTACTAGAGAAGAAATCTAGAATCACAACCTATTTGTATGTTACTTATTTTCTCTATCAAGGTATTGCAAATTGGTGGGTAGGTAGTTGGCAAAAAGAAAGTGATCCATTTTTGATGATTGCGGGTATTGCTTTACAAATAGGACATCCCTTTTTTCTGATGTTACCCTTTATCGTGTATTTCTATGTCAGAAAAAGAATTGATCATCGATTCATCATATTCACTCTTCCTATATTCTATGTGTCCTATGAATGGTTGCATGCATTAACTGATGTATCATATCCATGGTTGACAATTGGTTATATGAACGTGAATATTCCTCTTTTGGCTCAATTCGCAGATGTATTCGGAGTATGGGGTCTGACATTTCTTGTGGTTTTCATCCAATCTTTGTTGTATTGGATATTGACAGCACATACAAAACGCGACATTATTAATGGAATTATACTGTTCTCCATGATTGCAACTGGCATCATTGGATATGGTTGGATTCGATTGAATGATATCCAAGAACGTACTTCAAATGCTCCGAAGTTGAAAATTGGAATTGTTCAGCCAAATATCAATCCATGGAATAAATGGTCAAGCGAAGTCAGTGATCAGATTCACATTCACAAAGAAACAATTCAATCATCCAAACTCACACCCCCGGATGTATGGATATGGAGTGAAACTGCAATTCCATTCATGAATATTGAATTGAATGTCAATAAAGATTTTACTTATTTCAAGAAGATAATGGGTGACACGCCGATCTTGACTGGTTTTGCTCATTTGGAACTTGTGAAAAACCCCCAATCAGAACCACTTGCAAAGCCATTCAGACTCATTCCTGGATCATATTATGTTGCTTATAATGCTGCGGCATTAGTTCAAGATAGTGTGGTTCAAGTTCACAAAAAGATGAAACTCACGCCTTTTGGCGAGGGAGTTCCATTCTCTCAAGACATTCCATGGCTTGGTCAGATATTACAATGGGGAGTCGGGATTTCAGGATGGAAAAAAGGTGATATCCAACAACCCTTGGATTTATATAAAAATGATACAGTTATAGCTTCCATTGGCACTGTCATTTGCATTGAATCCATTTATCCCGGATTTGTGAAAACTTATGTTGATTCAGGTGCAACGATGCTGGCAGTGATCACGAATGATGCATGGTTTGACAATACTCCGGGACCAATGCAACACTTTGCTATTTCACAGATGAGAGCCATTGAAAATAGAAGAGCAATTGCACGATGTGGAAATACGGGTATTTCAGGAATCATCATGCCTGATGGAAGCATTACTGAAATAGCACCTGCACAACAAAGAATAGCAATTTCTGGTAGAGTCCCTCAGATGGAAGTTAAGTCACTCTATGCTATCATTGGCGATGTTTTACCAATCTCCGCAACTATTTTCTCCTTCATAATGATTTTTTATGCCGGATTTAAAGGCATTAATTCCAGGAGAGAAGAATGAAGATAGGTATCATGGGTGGAACATTTAATCCTGTTCATTCCGGACATATTGCTTTCATCAGAGCATTTACAACTCAGATCGATTTGGATATTTGTTTTGTTGTTCCAGCTAGGAGATCACCATTTCGAATGAATGAGCCTTTGGCTGAAGACATACATCGCTTGAAAATGCTCGAACTCGCATGTGAAGATATCCCAAATACTGTTGTTTCCGATATGGAAATTCTGAGAGAAGGCTTTTCTTATACAATAGATACAGTTGCTGAAATACAGAGTACTTACCCGGAAGCTCAGATATATCTTTTGATCGGTGAAGATCAAGCTCATCGTTTTAAGGAATGGAAACATTGGGATGAATTATTGTCAAGAGTACAATTATGCATCGTGCAAAGAACACAAGAAGCAAATATGCATGCATTGATTGATGATTTGATTGATGAAGTGCATGTCAATAAACCAATCATATTGAATGCACCCTTGTTTCATGTATCATCCACATTGATTCGTGAGTCTGTTTTGAATGAAAAAAACATACATGGGCTTGTACCTGAATCGGTAGAGGAATATATTAGAAAACACAATCTCTATACATTGAAATGAAAGAATTAGCAATTGTTTTGATGAGTGGTGGAATGGACTCCACGGTTTGTGCTTCATGGGCTTTACAAAAAGGATATGAAGTTTGTGCTTTACATGTACATTATGGACAGAAAACACAAGAAAGGGAAGGGAGAGCATTTCGAGAGATATGCCAGGAGTTGAGTATAACAACTACTTTGGACATCGATATTTCTCATTTGGCCGCAATAGGTGGTAGTAGCTTAACTGATGCTTCAATTGCTGTTTCCAAAGCCGATTTGCAGAATATGGATATTCCCACAAGTTATGTACCATTCAGAAATGCCAATTTGCTCTCAATTGCTGTGAGCTGGGCTGAAGCTATTGGCGCAAAAACAATTATCATTGGTGCTGTTGAAGAAGATGGAAGCGGTTATCCGGACTGCAGAAAAGTCTTCTTTGATGTCTTTGAGAACATGATCGAACTTGGTACTAAACCAGGTACTCATATTACAATTCAAACACCATTGATTCACATGGATAAGGCACAGATTGTAGAAAATGGGATAACTCTTCATGCACCTTTAAGATTGACTTGGAGTTGTTATTCAGGTAGTGATAAAGCCTGTGGAATCTGCGACTCTTGTGCCCTAAGACTCAGAGGATTTGCAAAGGCCGGATATGAAGATCCGATTGAATATGAGCAAAGACCCGATTATCAATAAAAATGGCCGCAAAAAGCGGCCAAGAAGTTTACTGCTTGATAAACGGTATAGTTTGTACCCCACCGGATGTTTGAATCGAAATCAAATAATGACCGGCACTCAATATAGAGGATAATCCTAGAAAATTCACACTATGTACACCTGATGTTACATAACCAAGTTTTTGAGAAAATACAGTTTGTCCCATCATATTGATGATTGAATATGATGCTTCAGTTGGTTGATCTACTTCAAATTGGAATATCGAATATTCTTGAACCGGATTCGGAAAAACAGTCAAAGAACTAATTTGATTTGCCTCATGTACTTTAGTTGATGCCGCAACAGTAATTTGAATAGGCGTCATAAAATTCCATTCATCCCCACTGTCTCCGCCATTTTTGTTTACTGCATTGCCAGTTGCCATCAAATAATAAACACCTTCTTGACTGGGAGCTGTCCAAGTAAAAGCAAACTCCGCTTTACCATTCTTGATATCTTTTATAGATGTATGAGTGAGTTCTGATGAAGACTTCTTCAGACCTTGTCCGGAAATGACTTCTAAAGTTCCTGAATTAGTGTTTGAAGAAGGCGAGGATTTAACTCCAATATTGATTCCGGCACCTGATTTGGTTGAATGTGCAACTATGGCTGTAAATTCTGCTTTGGATCCAGGTTGTATTGTGAATGAACCTGATTTGCTGATGATGGAGACACTTGTATTGGATGATGCATTGCCATGACAACCTCCGCAACCACCTGATGTGGATAGCAAGCTATTTGTCTTGCCACCTGGATTAGCTTGTAATTCTCCAAACATGAAAATAAATGAAATACAAAGTACCGAAAAGCGTAACATGATTACCTCTTATTAATTAGATGTGCTACCGAATAATTTTATGTCCAAATCAATGCTTTCTCCAACTTTACTTCCAATGATATCACCTCTACCAAGTACATTATAGTCCTTCAGGGAAATGGAAAAATCAGCATCGATCATCACCAAGTCACCCGGGGATCTCTTGCGGGTCGTTTCTGATTCAAGTACATACTTGACAAATAATTTTGCTTTGGCGGGCTTTGCTATTCCTTTTACGGAACACATTCCCTCGGCAATTGCAGAAAACTCAATTCCGGTATTGTCGGATTTTTTGATTGAAATGGAAGAGAGTCTTTTAAGTTCAAATTCAATATTGGGGTGGTTTTGAGCATCAAGCCAATCTTTGCCATACATGTGATCATCTCTTTTCGAAAGACCTGTTTTCATTGAGCGCACCGGGAAAGATATCTTACCTATACTTTGTTCAAGATTGTCTGCGTTTAATGTAAATGATCCTTGAAGTGTCTGAGAATTGCCTTCGAATTTTTCAAGCGGGGAATTGGAGATGAATTTGGCAATTGAAGTACCGACTGAATTTTGTAGAGTGACAATCTTTTTACCTTTGACATTGCCCAATTGTGTGGCATATGCAGATGAACTCATGAGCATAATAATACCGGCGAGGATAATTAGTGGTTTCATGGTCATATATTCTTTTGTGAGTGTAAACGATTTTGTGCAAAAAGGATAAGTGCAATGCAAATTAATGCAGGAAATGCTACGGAACGATATGGCTGAAGTGGGTCATCTGGTAATAAACCAAGTTGAAAGTCCTCAATCCATTCTCTTTTTTCGATATCAGTACCAAACAACTCATCTTTGACAATAGTGATCTTTTCAGTTTTGTCCTTGGTAAAAATCTGAAAACCATCTATAATCCAAAAGGTAGACAGCACTATGATGGCAAAGATTGAACAGAGTTGGATGATTCGCCAATGATTCATGGTACGTGCTCGGATTATGATTAAAGACACTGTAATGCAAACATTGTTACAATACTATTTTCAGGATAAAATATCTTTTTTTACAATAATAAACAGTGCAATGAGGAAGGAAGCTATTGAGTGACCACCCAAGACCCAAGTTGAAAGCATGATTCTATCCATGGGAATGGTTTCCTCGAAAAATAATCTCCAAGAAATTAAATGATTAGAAAAGAGCATGTATTTGACATCCTTGATGAATCCTGCATCCAATGCCGATACAATTGTAAATACGATAATGATGGCCATTGTCATAGCAATCGGACCAATGGAGTTTTCGACTAGAGCTGAAAACATAAAAGCAATGGATGCTACTGTTCCCATACTAAGTATACCGAAACCATATGCCCAGAAAAATCTCCAAAGAATATCATCTTGTTGAAGAACAGTAATTGAACTGGAAACAATGAATAATTCACCGGGACCGAAGAGTATGAGACTCATGCCCATGGAAAGAATTGACATCCAGAGAATAAGCCCGACGGTATATAATTGTGCGGCGCAAAACTTGGCCAATACGATGATATGACGAGAGACGGGTCTTGTAAATAATAATCTATATGTACCACCTGTTGCCTCGCCTGCCAACATATCTCCTGCAACTAATGCCACGAGTAGCGGAACATGAACTAATAAGCTTTGTAAAACAATAAATGCAATCAAATAACCATTAAGGAATGTGCCGGTAAAACTAAATTGTTGCTGAAGACCTTGAGTAAATAAACTGAAATACGCTTCTCCTTCGCTATACATCGCTGCTTGAACAATTGGAACAAGAATAGTGATTGCTCCAAAGCCAATATAGGATCTGCCTTTTGAAAAGATCTTTGACAATTCAATGGATAAAACGGAAAGGAACATTGTCATGATCTCGTAATAGATAAAAAGTATTCTTCAAGTGATCGTGTGGAAGTGATGCCATCTATGGCAATGTCATTATCCACAAGATATGAAGTGCAATCTGCAATTCTTTCTTTAGATAATTTCATGTGTAATTGATCTTCATTAATACCAAGGAAAGATTGAGCAAGTGCAGAGTTTTGAATGAGTGTTTGTGACTTTCGAGCATCATCCACTGAAAATGAAACAGTGAGCATGCCTGAATTCAATAGATCGTTTACGCTTCCCTCAATGATTGCCGAACCTTTGTTGATGATTACCATTCGATTTGCAATGAGCTCTACTTCAGGCAAAATATGACTGGAAAGAAAAATCGTTTTGTTATGATCAGACTTCAACTGTAAAATCAATTCCCTGATTTCTTTGACGCCTACAGGATCCAAACCATTGGTGGGTTCATCGAGTACAATCAATTCAGGATCATGAAGCAATGCTTGAGCAATTCCCAATCTTTGTTTCATTCCATAAGAAAAAGTCTTCACTTTGCTTTGTGCTCTGTCAAGTAATCCTACTTGATCCAATGCTTGATGGATATGCTTGGTTGTGATATCCATTCCGGATAATTTTCCCAAGAATCGTAAATTTTGTTCGGCAGTCAAATACAAATAAAAATCAGGTTTTTCTACAATGGCTCCGATTCTTCGCAAAATATCATTACGATCAATTGCCAAAGATTGACCAAATACTGAGATTTCGCCTGAAGTGGGAGTTATGAGAGATAGCAACATGCGTATGGTTGTGCTCTTTCCGGCTCCATTCGGACCCAAAAAGCCATAGATATCCCCTTTGTAGACAGTAAGATCCAAATTCCCTACGGCACGGAATTGACCGAACATTTTGCATAATGATTTGATCTCAATGACCGGATGTTTATCCATGTAGTGAAATTCCGATTGGATATAGAAAATTGGTAGTTTTGCCTTTGTAATGGGAAACCATCATCAAAAGTTCCATACTTTGTAACTCATTGCAATGAATTGCGTATGGAAGTGCATATTTCTTCATTTATGTTTGTTCAGGAATTTATGAATACTATCATCGTACCCCCATTAGGATCTTCAGGCACATCCAAAAAAAGAACTTTTTGGATGATTTTGGGAATCATTTTCGGATTGGGAATTTTATCCATTTTAGCATTAGGTATCTTTTTTGGTTCGGAAGATACAGTCGAAGTTAAAGAATATAGTGTTCTCAAGTTGACATTTCCTAATCAATTGAATGAATATGGAGTGAATGATAATATTTTCGATGATTCAAATCCAATGGGATTTTATGATGTTCTTTCAGCAATCCGCAAAGCTGAACTCGACCCAAGAATCAAAGGCATCTATATTCCAATTGGATCCAGTCAAATCGGCTTCGTTAAATTGGAAGAAATGCTTGAAGCCTTGCAATCGTTCAAAAAGAAGGGGAAATTCATCTATGGTTATATGGAAACGGGGAGTAAGGGAGATTATATGCTTCTTAGTATTGCAGATTCGATATTTATGCCAAAGGAAGGAATGGCTGAAATATCAGCTCCCGGAATTTCAGGAATATTCTTCAAAAACATGTTTGCAAAACTTGGCGTGAACTATCATGTTCAGCAATTCGAAGAGTATAAATCTGCAGGTGAACAATTCTCTCAGGAGCGTTTTACTCCTCCCGCAAAAGAGGCTTTAAATGTAATTATACAATCTAGAGCTCAAAGAATGTATCAGTTGATTGCTCAAAATAGAACCTTACCATTGAGCGATGTGCAAAAGGCTTTTGATAGAGGTGTGTATTCGGCTGATTCCATGAAAGCAATTTCATTTATCGATGGATATGCTCAAGAATGGGAAGTGCGCGATATTATCAAAAAAAGAATCGAAAGCATTCGAAAGAAAGAAAAATCAACTTCTGATACATTAGATGCATTGCCAATGATTTCACTTCAGGATTATGTAAATGCAGAATGCAAAGAATATGATCAACAAATTGCTGATGAATCAAATGCTATTGCAATAGTATCTGCTGTTGGCCCAATTCGATCCGGTACTTCTGGTGGAAGTAATCCTTTTAGTGGCGGAGAACAAGAAATTGCATCAGGTTCTCTTGTGAAAGACTTGAAGAAAGCATCTGAAAATGAAAATGTGAAAGCAATCATTCTACGAATTGATAGCCCAGGTGGTTCGGTCATAGCATCAGATGAGGTATGGTCATTGATTCAATCCATCAAAAAGAAAAAGCCAATCTATGCTTCAATGAGTGATGTAGCAGCTTCCGGTGGATATTATATACCCATGGCTTGTGATACAATTATTGCACACAAACAAACAATAACCGGCTCCATTGGAGTGATTGGAATGATTCCTGTGATCGATCAAGCTATGTCAAAAATCGGAATCACAATGGATACAATTTCTACCGGAGCATCATCTCAAGACTTGAATATGATGCTTCCAATGACAGAAGAAAGAAAAAAGAAATTGTATGATCAAATGTATCCAATCTATCAGCGATTTGTTTCGAAAGTTGCACAAAGCAGAAATATGCAATTTGAGCAAGCTAGATCATTTGCAAAGGGAAGAGTATGGTTAGGCAATGATGCAAGAAAAAATGGATTGATTGATACACTTGGTGGTTTGGGAACAGCAATCTCAATTGCAAAAAAACGCATTGGAATTCCAAAAGATAAAAACCCTTATATCATTCATTATCCGAAAAAGAAGGATATGATCTATGAATTATTTGCCTCTTTGTCAGGAAACAAGGATGAAGAAAGCTCCGCAGGGATCCAAAAATCTCTTGAATTGGCGCTTGGAAAAGATAATCCCTTGAGTATGATGATACAGTCTCTTCCTTTGGAAGTGCAGCAAGCCATGCACTATGCTATTTCAGTTTTTCAAATGACTCAAAGAGAAAATGTATTGGCAATTCTTCCTTTCATGCCGATAATTTGAGGTGATTATGATTCATAATCACGCGAAATGATGCAAAAATCAGTTATCCACTGTATTGATAATAAAATTAGTCTCGAAAATATCGTAACAAATTTGATGTTTATTGGACTATTAGGCGTTTCTTTCGTAATTTAGTGGCTCACTATCACCATATTGATCACTAATGTTATTGTGTGTGCAATGACGAAAGCAGATATTGTCGAACAAATAGCCACAGAAACTGGACTAACTAAAGTCCAAACCAAAGCTGTAGTTGAAGGAGTACTCTCTTCAATTATGGGTATTTTGGCTGGAGGTGGCCGTATTGAGCTTCGAGGTTTCGGTGTTTTCTCTGTGAAAAGTCGCAAATCCAGAATGGCTAGAAATCCAAGAACCGGTACTCCTGTTGCATTGGACAAAAGATATGTACCCGTGTTTAAAGCTTCACCTGATTTTCAAGAACATGTAGATAATGTTTTGAAAACCAAAGATCAGACCGGCACATTGCCGAGTGTGACCAAAAAAGGTACAAGTGCTAGGACAAAAAAAGGATAATGCAATTGAATGAGTGACAATAACTCACAAAATAAGTTCCGTTTTGACAAAATGTCAATAATTGCCATTTTGTCCGTAACTTTTATTGCATCTACTTCATATGCTGTTTCACGTTTTGTGATCGAGCAGCAAAAACCGGGAAAAGAAGAAACATTACGATTGGCAAATGAGGCCTATGATCGTGGTGATTTTCAAAATTCGTCTTATCTTTATCAACGCTACATTGATATTTTTGACAGAGAAAATATCAGTGTACTCATTGATTATGGTTATTCTTTACATAATGTTGGGAATTCATCAAAAGGCATTGAGATATTGAAAGTTGTCCTGAATAAACAACCTAATAATGCCTTTGCATTGTTCAATATCGCAGTCATATATTATCGTGACGGAGATAAATCCAAAGCGAAAGAATGGATGAATAAATGTGTCGAGAAAGGTGATGCACCAGAGATTGTGGAAAAAGCAAAGCTATTATTGCAACAGATGTAATTCAATAATAAATAGTTCATTGTTCAACAGTATTTGAGAGGATACCATGCCTTGTGGAAAAAAGCGTAAGCGTCATAAAATGGCAACGCACAAGCGCAAAAAGCGTCTGCGCAAAAATCGTCATAAAAAGAAGAATCGGTAGGTAGATGGCGTATTCATTGAATACGCCATTTTTTTATCCCTTACGGGTATTTCTCTGTTCAACTGCCAGCAATTGTCCCACTTCAGTCAAAATGCTCAATTTCCCACCATAGGTTTCTTGTAATATTGGGTCCTGCAAGACATCCTTCGTTTTCCCAAAAGCAATCTTTCTCAAATTAAGTAGAAGTGCATTGTCAAAATGTTGAGATACTGACATCAAATCATGATGAATGGCAATGATTGTTTTACCTGCTTTCTTCATTGATTTCAAGACATTCATGATCATCTCTTCAGTTCCTATGTCAACACCTGCGAATGGTTCATCCATAAGGTAAATTTCAGCATCTTGAACTAATGCGCGTGCAAGAAATACTCTTTGTTGCTGTCCACCCGATAGCTCAGATATTTGTCTTTTTGCAAATGTTTCAAGCCCTACTTGTTCCAATGCTTGAGAAACGAGTGAATGATCTGCAGCTCTTGGCTTTTTGAATAATCCAATAGATTGATTTCGGCCCATCATGACAACTTGCTCAACATTGATTGGAAAGTCCCAATCAACTGATTCTCTTTGGGGCATATAACTGATTCTCGATCTCACTTCATGTATGTCCTGTCCCCAAAACAATGAATAACCACTTGCATGAGGTATCAGACCAAGCATTGCTTTCATGAGAGTGGATTTACCGGCTCCATTCGGTCCTATGATTGCTGTCATTTCTCTTTCAGGAATTTCGCAGTCAATACCCCATAATACTGGTTTTCTGTAATAAGAAACAGTTAAATCATGTATTTCAATTGCTGTTGTATTCATGTTATCCAAGGAATTTGTTTCGTTCTTTTTTTAGTTCTTCAGATAACTTTTGGAGAAAAACATTATTTGAGGAATCAGCCAAAGGGAGATATAGTTCATTTGTTCTATTGACATAAATCAATGGATTTCTTTTTAAATGAAAATCCAAACATCTAAAATTGTCTAATCTAGCTGCAAGCTTAATGATCAAACAGTCCGAGGGAGATTTAGCAAGTAATTCCACATGTGCTCTTTCTATTGATTCAGGATCCACTTTTTGTTCATCGAGATTCTTCGTCAATATCTGAACAATGAATGCCGCATATTCACCAAAATTATATGCTAAAACTTCCTGTGTTAAACTTGGAGAATCCTCAAGTACATCGTGAGTCAATCCTGCAATGAGAATGTCCGGATCTTGAATATGTATTTCTTTCAATAAGATTCGACACACTCTGGCACAATGAAAGAAGTAAGGAGAATCATCGTTCCTCTTTTGATCATGATGTACCTCCTCTGCAAGGTCATATGCGCTCATGACTCTGTGAATGTCGATTGGGTCAAGGAAATCGGTTAAATCCTTCTCCAGATCATAACGATCATATCCAGTGTGGTTATAAGGTATCATTGTATCATCCCTTTTGTAAATCTTGTGCCAATAATAATTCTTTTGCTGACTCAATAGCCGATTTTGTTATAGTCGCACCGCTGATCAGTGAAGCAATTTCATGTATTCTGTTTTCATCATTCACAAGCATTGCTTGAACTTTTGTTGTATCTGACTCAGAAGTTTTCTTGACTAAAAAGTGATGATTGGCAAGTGAAGAAATCTGTGGAGAATGACTGATTGCAATGATCTGCTTATGCAATCCAAGCTGTTTCATGACAGCACCTACTTTTCTGGAGACTTTACCACTGATACCTGTATCGATTTCATCAAATACCATTACCGGAACACCTGCCTTTTCATTAATGAGTGATTTCAATGATAGCATGATGCGAGAAATTTCTCCGCCTGAAGCAGCTTTTGCAAGTGGCTTGCACTCTTCACCTGAATTTAAGCTTATCATGAATTCCACTATATCTATGCCATGTGAAAATGCAGAATATTCTCCTGTTTTCGTGATTGCTTTTACATTCGTACTATTTGTTGATTTCTGAGATTCATGAGTGTGGGAAACTTTGAAAGTTGGTTTTTCAATTCCCATCAACAGTAAATTAGATTCAACTAATGTTTCAAGTCGAGAGATTGCGGAATTACGCTTTTGAGATAGCTCCATTGCTTTCAGTCCGAGAATCCTTTGATCATTCAATAAACGATCACTCAAAGCTTGTATCTCACCATCTATGTCATCAGACAAAAGAGCTTGTTCTTTCAATGTATTCCAGACCTTAAATACATGTTCAAATGAACCATACTTTTTCTTTAACCAAATCAATTTCGACATTCTTTCTTGAAGGGAATCAGGATTGATATCTTCTACTGATTTCTTGGCTTTTACGATTTCATAGACTTCCTCTATGGATGCAGATGCAGATTGTAGCTCTTGCAATGCAGTTTCATAACTTTTGTCAATTTTGCACAATTCTTCCAATATCATCCGAATTTTACCAATGGAATATTGTACCGAAGCATCATCTTCATGTATGATTTGTGATAAGACATGTTGTTTTTCTGCGATGAAAACAGAATGTTTTATCCGCGAGAGTTCCATTTCGAGTTTTTCAAGTTCACCTGGAATCGGAGAAATATCTTCAATTTCACGAAGGGAAAAAAGGATCTGATCTCTATTCTTAATTATGTCTTCTCTTCTTTCAATCAAATCTTTGTATTTTTTTGATATATCACGAACGATTATCCATTGCGATTGATAGGCTGAATACTCATCTGTTGTTTCTGCAAATGCATCAAGAAATGGCAAGTGTGAATCTACTCTAAGCAATGACTGATGATCATGCTGTCCATGAAAATCTATCAATAGTTCTCCAAGGTTTCTTGCCATCGATGCAGTTGCCGGGGAATCATTGATGAAAGATCTATTCAATCCTTTTGAAGTGAACTCCCTTCGTATGATAATGAGTCGTTCATCATTTGAATTATCACCATGAAGATATCCTTCTTCAATCAAACCTTTGGGAAATTTCATTGAAGCTGGTACTCTAAACATTGCTTCGACAAACCCTTTATCTGCTCCCTTTTTTAAAATATCACCCTGTACTCTTTCACCCAATGCACATAAGAGGGCATCTATCAATATAGATTTACCTGCTCCGGTTTCACCGGTTATGACCGTAAAACCGGATTGAAATTCCAAATCTGCTGATTCAATCAGTATGAAATTTCTTATGATAAGTGAGGCAAGCATTGGATAAATCGACACATAAATGTAGAATATGGCATTTACATGCAATAATTTACAAAATTCATTGCTTACATCATTTCATCAAACAGTAAAGCAATTGGTATTTCCCGTATTTTTGTCACAATGAATATCTCACAGGTACATTATTCAGCATGATGGAAAGAAAAAAAACATATTCTCTGCTCTATGTTGATCTGGATGGAACATTCCTGAAAACTGATATCTTATGGGAGCAATTGATCATACTTCTTCGATCTCCTATCAAGTTCATGGGAGCATTGTTCTCATTAATAAGAGGTAAATCTGCATTTAAAGCATATTGCTTGACAAATGCGGGAATACCAGATATATCAACCTTGCCGATTCATGAAGAAGTACTGAGGATCATAACTGAGCATCATAAACAAGGTGTAAAGATCATTCTTGCAACTGCATCCATGCTTGAGATTGCACTTGAAGTAAAAAGAATTTATCCCATAATTGATGAATGTATAGGTTCTACCTCACAAATCAATATGAAAGGGGAAGTCAAGGCAAGAGCAATTGTTGAGCATTCATTGGGCAGAGAATTTGCATATATCGGTAATGATAATGCAGATATACCTATATGGAATATTGCTCATGAAGTTATGTATGTTGGTGATTCACCTTCAATTACTTCTCATATAATGAAGTCCTATTCGACCGTAACTATTATTGATCCCGGTACGAAGTCGGGACTTATCGAATATGTAAATGAAATACGCATGTATCAATGGGTTAAAAACACACTTGTATTTATACCCGCATTGCTTGCGCATGTAATGAATATTGAAATATTCACATCTCTAATATTTACATTCTTTGTCTTTGGCTTGCTTGCATCTTCAGTGTATATAATGAATGATCTTCTTGATCTACATTCCGATAGAATACATCCCCGGAAGAAACATAGACCAATAGCATCGGGTCAAATAGCAATTCCCAATGGGATCTCACTTTACATTTTGCTGCTGATTACTTCAATTCTTTCAGCCTTGATATTTCTCCCATTGAATGTCATCATTGTATTGGGAGTTTATCTTGCTGTGACATCATATTATAGTATGTATGGAAAGAAAATTGCCATTCTAGATGTGATGCTCTTGGCTGGATTATATACACTTCGTTTGATTGCAGGTGCGCAAGCCGCAAATGTCATTTTGAGCGAATGGCTTATGGGATTCTCCATGTTCTTCTTTCTGAGTCTAGCTTTTGTGAAAAGATATTCTGAATTGATAGCTCGCAATAATGAACTCGATCAATTACCTGGAAGAGGTTATGGAACAAAGGACTCCATCATGCTGCTTACTGCCGGATTATCCTCTGCAATGCTTTCAATTATGGTACTCGCTTTATACATAAACAGCGATGCGGTTAGAAAACTTTATCAGTATCCTGAATATATCTGGTTGATTTGCCCTGCAATTCTCACATGGTTATTACAAATGTGGCTTATTGCCCACAGAGGTAAAATGAATGATGATCCCATTATTAGCATGGCGAAAACACCAATGACATATATCGTTCTTACCATCATCAGTATTACCATTTGGTTTGCGACATGAACTCATTTGGTAATTATCCTGCTTCTAACCCAAGGACTGTACATCATATCGCATGGCAGGATAGTATTATTCAAACAATACGTGATTTTAAATCTCTTTATTTACCTATCGGAATGCGGAGAAGTTATGGTGACTCATGTTTGAATAATGACGGCATATTGCTGGATATGACAGGAATGGATAAGCTGATTGCATTTGATAGAGAAAAAGGTATAATGCTATGCGAGGCCGGAATAACATTCCATGAACTATTGTCAGTCATAGTACCCGTAGGATATTTTCTGCCCGTAACTCCTGGTACTCAATATGTTACGGTTGGTGGGGCAATTGCCAATGATATACATGGAAAAAATCATCATAAAGCCGGCACATTTGGTAATCATGTCAACAGAATCGGACTCATCAGATCTGATCAAGAGGAAGTACTCATTTGCTCTGAGTTTGAAAATTCGGAATTGTTTCATGCTACTATCGGTGGATTGGGTTTGACGGGGATCATTGCATGGGCTGAATTTTCTTTGACAAAAATTCCATCATCATTGATTGAATCAAAAACCGAACAATATCATGGGTATGATGAATATATTGAAATTGCAAAAAGGGAAGAAGCAGTTTGCGATTATACAGTTTCTTGGTTCGATTGTTTCTCAGGTAATGCCCGGGAATTGAGAGGTCTGTACACGAGTGGAAACTTTGTGGATGGGAATGAATTAGCTGCACCAAGATCATCAATTTTAATTCCTTTTCAAACTCCTGAAATTCTCTTGAATAGATATTCTATTTCACTTTTCAATGAATTGTATTTCAGAAAACAGTTCAAGAAAATCAAACAATCAACTATCCATTATTCTCCATTTTTTTATCCTCTTGATGCACTGGGAGATTGGAATAAACTCTATGGTAAAAGTGGTTTTCTGCAATACCAGTGTGTGATACCTCATGAATCAGCCCGTGAAATCATATCGGATATGCTGGGTTTGATGAACAAAAAAAAGATGGGATCATTTCTTGTAGTATTGAAATCTTTTGGAGATATACAATCGAAGGGATTGCTTTCATTTCCAATGCCTGGTATAACAATAGCAATGGATTTTCCAATGCGTGGCAACGATACATTGACATTGCTTGATCAATTCGACAAAATACTGCAAGAAGTTGGAGGACGAGTTTATCCTGCCAAAGATGCCAGAATGAGCCCCAAACTCTTCAAAGAATGGTATCCTGAGTTTGAGAAAATTGAGAAACTCAAAGATCCAATGATAGAGTCAACATTCTGGAAGAGAATGATGAGTTGATTATTTTGTTTTCTTTTTCACGACCCTTTTGGCAGTGGTCTTTTTGGTAGTGGTTTTTTTAGCCGTAGTTTTCTTTGCCGCAGTGGTTTTCTTTGTGGTTGTTTCTTTTTGTTTCGTTGAGCTTTTGGATTTCGGGGCAACTTTCTGCAATGTTTTTCCTTGCTCTTCTGCAAATGCAAAACATTGTTCTAAAGTCAATGAAGCTGGATCCGTTCCTTTAGGGATTTTCACATTACTTTTTCCAAAGCTGATATAGGGTCCGAATCTGCCATTTACGATTGTTATTTCAGCTTGTTCAGGGAATGCTTTGATCAAACGCGAAGCTTGTAATTCTCTTTTTTGTATAATCAATTCAATCGCTCTTTCAAGTTCAATGGTATATGGATCATCCTCAGGTTTCAATGATGTGAATACGGAATTATTGACGATATAGGGACCGAATCTACCTATCCCAACCTTTACTTCTTTTTCTTCAAAAAGCCCGAGTGATCTAGGTAATTTGAAAAGATCGAGTGCTTCTTCCAAAGTAATAGTGGAAATTGATTGATGCTGTTTCAGACTGGCAAATTTAGGAGGTATTTCTGCTCCGATTTCACCAATTTGTACAGCAGAACCAAATCGTGTGATTGTGGCATATACCGTAAGGCCTGTTGCTGGATCAACTCCAAGTTCTCGAGCGTTTGATGCTCTTTTTTGAGGACCTGTCATTATCTTTGTCACTTCAGAATGAAAAGGAGTATAAAATGCTTCGAGCATCTTGTACCATTCCAATTCTCCTCTTGCTATCTCATCGAATTGCTCTTCAACATGAGCTGTGAAATTATAATCAACGATATTTCCAAAATTCTCAACTAAGAAATCATTCACAACCATTCCAATATCGGTAGGAAATAGTTTTGCTTTCTCAGCTCCATGGTTTTCCGAGAGAGTTTCTTTTGTGATTGTTCCTGCTTCCAATGTCAAAGAAACATATTCGCGTTTTTTTCCATCGCGATTGTCTTTGATGACATAATTACGCTTTTGGATCGTAGAAATGGTCGGAGCATATGTACTTGGTCTTCCGATTCCCAATTCTTCCAGTTTTTTTACGAGACTTGCTTCTGTATATCTGGCAGATGGTTTTGAATATCGTTCAACGGCTTTGATGGATTGATTCAATAATGATTCGCCTTTTGATACAGCCGGCAATCGTTTGGAATCTTCTTGCTCATTATCTTCATCATGCGATTCGGAATATACAGCCAAGAATCCATCAAACTTGATTACTTCACCTGTAGCTATGAATGAGTATTGTGATTTTGGATCAATCTCAATTGAAATAGTCGTCTTTTCCAATTTAGCATCAGCCATTTGAGAGGCGATAGCACGCTTTCTGATGAGATCATAGAGTCTTGCTTCATCTTTTGAAAGGGAAGGTAACAATGCAGAAAAATCAGTGGGTCTTATTGCCTCATGGGCTTCTTGTGCATTGCTTGACTTATTTTGATATTTTCTTGTCTGAACATATTCTTTGCCAAAACTCTTTTCTATTTCTCCGGCGCAAAGAACGATAGCATCATCCGATAAATTCACGGAATCAGTTCTCATATATGTGATATGACCTGCCTCATAGAGTATTTGTGCGATTCTCATCGTGCGATCGATCGAGAAACTCAGCTTACGACTTGCTTCCTGTTGCAAAGTGGAGGTCGTAAATGGAGGTGAAGGTGATTTTTTGCCGGGTTTGGTTTCGACTGAGCTTACAGCATAATGAGCATTTGTGCAGTGCTTGAGGAATGCATCAGCTTCTGATTCTGCGTCGAATTTCGTCGATAATTCTGCTTGAAAAGGAATAGGTTCTTTCTCTGAAAGAAAGATACCAGTCACTTTAAAGCTGGATTGAGCATTAAATGCTTGAATTTCTCTTTCTCTTTCCACTATGATTCGTACTGCAACTGACTGAACTCTTCCTGCGGAAAGAGATGGACGCACTTTTCTCCAAAGTATCGGAGATAGTTCAAAACCAACGAGGCGATCAAGTACTCTTCTTGCTTGTTGTGCATTCACCAAATCATAATCAATTTCTCTAGGTTGTTCTATGGCACGAAGGATGGCTTTTTTGGTGACTTCGTGATAGACAAATCGTTTTGAATTTGTGGGTGTCAGACCCAATTCTTCATATAAATGCCATGCTATTGCTTCTCCTTCTCGGTCTTCATCAGTCGCAAGCCAAATTGTTTCTGCTTTTTTTGCCAATTTCTTTAAATCATTGACAACTTGTTCTTTTCCTTCAGAGACAATATATCGAGGTGAGAATCCATGTTGCACATCAATTGCATCATTCCCTTTGGCAAGATCGCGGATATGGCCCATCGAGGCTTTGACCACGAAGTCTTTTCCGAGATATCCTTCAATTGTTTTGGCTTTTGCCGGAGATTCTACGATGACAAGATGTTTTGGCATGGATGCTTCTGGTATTATTTATTGTATTGACAAGTATTGATGTCTTTGCATACCCCAAAGATTTGCAAAGAATGTTTCATTGGTGTGAAATCAAATTGTGAACATACTTCATTCTCTATTGTATTCATTTGTTCCACATTGAACTCGATGATATGTCCGCATTCAACGCATATCAAATGATCATGATTTGGTTTTCTGGAGGATAATTCAAAATGTGCACTTTCTCCTTGAAACCGATGCTTCATGAGTATGCCACACTTTGTGAGTAGATCAAGAGTTGAGTAAATAGTTGCTCTTGAAATTCTTGATCCCTTTGAATTTATGTGAATATAGAGTTCATCAGCACTGAAATGTCTGTCTAAGAGTGCAATCTGTTCCAATACAAGAAAGCGCTCTTGAGTATTTCTATACATTTTTTGCTTCAAAAAATCGGCAAACTCTTTTTTCAGTTGTTCTATTGAAACAGGTCCCGCCATTATATCTCTAGAATGCATGAAACATGTCCATCGAAGGCGTAATTACATCGATAGCCAGTCAATATACACAATTTTTAACATGACCATCAAATGCAATAAGTCCCGGTTTTACTCGGAAAGTCTGTTCTAATTGGTGAAACAAGCGTATTTTTGCCCATGATTAGAATGGATTATTTCCATCAAGTTTTTTCTGATTTCTCATAAATGGAGATATCTCATTGAGAAAATGGCGCATTGAAGATGCATTGGAATTATACAATGTGAATGGCTGGGGCGTTGATTATTTCGGCGTCAATGAACATGGAAATGTGACTGTTAGTCCAAGAAGGGGCTCCGGTCCGGCAATAGATCTCAAGGAGTTGATTCAAGAATTGACTCTTCGTGATGTTGCTCTGCCTATGCTTTTGAGGTTCCCGGATATCCTAGATGATAGAATTGAGATGATTTCTTCATGTTTCAAGAATGCATCGAATGAGTATGGATATTCCGGTAGATATTACAGTGTCTATCCAATCAAAGTCAATCAGCAAAGACCGGTTGTCGAAGAACTTGTGAGACAAGGAAAGAGATTCTCCATAGGTCTTGAAGCGGGATCCAAACCCGAGCTTCATGCAGTATTAGCCATTATGGATAATCCTGATGCGCTTATCATATGCAATGGCTATAAAGATGAAGATTTCATAGAGCTTGCATTGCTTGCTCAAAAGATGGGTAAAAAGATATTTATCGTTGTTGAGAAGATCAATGAATTGAAATTGATTCGTACTCTTTCCAAGCGCCTCAATGTGAAACCCAATATTGGTATTCGTATTAAATTGGCGGCTTCTGGTTCCGGAAAGTGGGAAGAATCAGGTGGTGATGGATCCAAGTTTGGATTAAATGCCGGTGAATTGATTGAAGCAATTGAATATGCCGAAAGAGAGGGTATCAAGGATTGTATAAAATTGATACACTTTCATCTTGGAAGCCAGATCACGAACATTCGCAAAATCAAGGCAGGTCTTCGAGAAGTTGCTCAATTCTATGTGCAATTGCAGAAAATCGGTTGTGCCATTGAATTTGTTGATATCGGTGGTGGCCTCGGTGTAGATTATGATGGCACTCGATCATCGGCTGTGAACAGCATCAATTATTCCATACAGGAATATGCAAATGATGCCATTTACACAATGAAAGATGCAGCCGAAAAGCATGGTTTTCCCCATCCAAATATTGTAACTGAATCAGGAAGAGCACTAACTGCCCATCATTCTGTTCTGATTTTCAATGTTCTTGAAAAGTCTTCCATTCCAACAATTGGAGGAAAAGAAATCGAAATTGAAGAGTCCGATCATGAGATAGTTACCGAACTCAAAACAATTCTGAAAAGATTGTCGGCCAGAACCATGATTGAAGCTTGGCATGATGCACAACATAATAGGGAAGAAGCACTCGATTTGTTCAATCTTGGACTGTTGGATTTGCATACAAGAGCGCAGGTTGAACAGTTGTTTTGGACAATTGCCGTTGAAGTAAGAGATCTTTCGGATGCCATGAAACAACCACCCGATGAGATGAAATATTTGAGCAAATTATTATCAGATAAGTATTTCTGTAATTTCTCTTTGTTCCAATCTTTGCCTGATATGTGGGCTGTGGATCAGCTCTTTCCCATCATGCCGATTCACAGACTCAATGAAAAACCAATGAGGGAAGGCACATTACAGGATATCACCTGTGATTCTGATGGAAAGATTGATAAATTCATAGGTTCTAGGGACGCAATTCCAAATCTTCCTTTACATGAATTCAAGGAAAAACAACCATATTATCTCGGCGTTTTTCTTGTGGGAGCATATCAAGAAATTCTTGGTGATTTACACAATCTCTTCGGTGATACAAATGCAGTCCATGTTTCAATTGATGGAAAGGGATATAGCATAGACCAAATCATAGATGGTGAATCTGTTGCCGATGTATTGGATTATGTACAGTTCTCAGCAAAGAAACTAGTGCGAACCATGGAAACATGGGTTAGTAATTCTGTGAAAGATGGCAGAATCAGTGTTGCAGAAGGAAAAGAATTCCTTACAATCTATCGCTCAGGACTCTACGGTTATACATATCTGGAAGAATGATGATGATTCATGGAATGAGATTGTTGTTTGTGACTTGTTTGATGTTTTTGTGCATTACACTTTATGCCCAAGAGTCGAATCATCAAGTGATGCTCGGAATTGACAATCTCATTGAAATGAATTTCCTTCCTTTACAAGGAAAGAAAATATCACTACTCACGAATACATCAGGTAGGACGGGCGATTTAACACTTACTGCAGAAGTGTTTTCCCGCAATCAAGAATGTGAATTGGTTAGCATCCTTACTCCTGAACATGGTTTCTATGCAACGGCCCCTGCAGGACAAGATGTTGGGAATGAGACACTCTATGATGTTCCTGTATACTCTCTCTATGGAAAATATCGCAGACCAACGAAAAGCATGCTTGAATCTTGCGATATAGTTGTTGTTGATATTCAAGATATCGGCATTCGTTCCTACACATATATCTCCACACTATATAATGTGATGGATGCATGTGCTGAATATGGTAAGCAACTTTTTATCCTTGACAGACCCAATCCCTTGGGTGGTATGCTGATAGATGGCTCCATTGCGGATACCAATCTTTTATCTTTCGTGGGGATAGTGCCCATTCCATATATTCATGGACTCACAATTGGTGAATTTGCACTGTATGTGAATGGAGAAGAATTACTTCCCAAAAAAAATGGTAAAGCTGTCAAAGCAGATGTACAGATTCTCAAAATGAAACATTGGAAAAGATCCATGAAATGGGAAGATACAGGATTGAGTTTTGTACCCACTTCACCAAATATTCCCAATGTCGCAGCTGTAAGAGGAGCAGCAATAACCGGTCCGATTGGAGAAATCGGATCCTCAGGTATTGGCATTGGAACAACATTTCCATTCCAATATTGTGCTTCTCCGGATATTGACCCACCTGTCTTTCTACGATATGTAAAAGACAATCTACAGCTCTATGGAGTTCGTTCAGGCATCGGTGTATATCGTATCCCAACCGGAAAATACCCCAATAAAGACTGTAAAGGAATCATGTTGTTCACTGACGGAATGCCCGATGATAAACCCTTTACTGCAGGAATAGAATTACTTTTGGCTTTGCGACATTTCTTTCCTGAACAATTCACCCCGCAATTTGTGAAGGATGAACCAAAATCAATGTTCAGAAAAATAATAAGCAATGATGATTTGGTTAATGCATTGTTGCAAAATGAATCAGATGATGAGGTAAGATCGGCTTTGCTTAAGGGGAGATCGGAGTTTGAAGAGAAGAGGGAAAAATATTTATTGTATTCTCTTTATTGAATGCCATTCATCAATTCTTGCATGATATTTCTCAAGTATTCTGCTTGATCTTTGCCATGTGATTCAGGGAGATGAGGTTTGCCTATATGCACTTTGACCTTTCCCGAGTGAATGAATAAACCATCTGGTCTTGTTATTGTTTCTGTACCAATCATCGCAATGGGAATGATGGGAACACCTGTTTTACTTGCCATGAGAAGTGAACCCTGCTTGAATGGCAGAATATCATGCGGAGGATAAGACCAAGTACCTTCGGGGAAGATGATGATGGATTGTCCTGATTGAATTGTTGACTTTGCTTTAAGAATCGACATTGCAGATGCTTTCACAGAGCTTCTATCAACTGGAATATACGGTGACATACGCAATGCAATGCCAATCAAAGGGTGATTCAATAACTCGTGTTTGTACACAAAAACTGATTCTTTTGGCATGATTTCAAGCAATACATAAATATCTGCACTACTTCTGTGATTTACTATATACACCGCCTTTTCAGAAAGATGCTCTTTTCCCAAGACTTCAATTGATATATCAGCATGCTTGACTATGCTATGGGCCCATTCATGCGCTGATGTCTGAAATGAAACCTTACTTCCAAACAATACTTTGATCCTGTAAGATAGAGCATAACCCAATGTAATGAAAAGAACTTTCAGAGATCTGAACAATGTAGCTATCATGATTTCAATGGATGAATAAAGGAGGAATATGTTCACCATGAGGATCGGTGCCGGGGTTGCCAAGTGTTTCTCTAATCTTCTTTTCTAATTCTGGAGTGAGAATATGTTCTATGCTTTCGGCATCATCATGAACATGATCTTTGTCAAAATTTGCTGCATGTAATAAATATGCTTCCCAAAGTCGATGTAATCGCGTGATCTTCATTCCTCTGCGCAAACCCTCTTTGGTAAGGCAAAGTTGATCAGGAGAATCACTTTTTTGAATGAATCCATGAGCTTTGAGAGAGGAACAGTAGCTTTTATATCCCGGAACATGTTGTTGAATATGTGAGTATGGAATAAAGGATTTTGAAGGAAGTTGAGCGAGCATTTCTCCTTTTTGTTCAAGGAAATGATATGCATATTTCAAAATATTATCTTCCATTGTTTCTTTATGAAAAGCTCTTTGTCTGATAATTCTACCAATGATTCCTCTCTTAGGCGCAAATAGTGCCGAAACACCAAAAAAAGTTGAAAGAACCAAAACAATCATCGCGCCGGTAGGAATATTTGGGGTGAAGATTGTGATCAGTATTCCGATGATGGTTGCAAGAATTGCTGAAAAAATGGCAATTCTATAAATGCCATCAAACTCATCCTTCCAGAATCTCCCAATTGCATAAGGAATGATAAGCACTGAACCAATGAGTATGGCGCCGGTTGCAACTATACCAGTAATGATGCTGGCTATTAGCATTGCATTTATGATCAGAGAAAGTGCTTTTACAGGAATTCCATTCATCATTGCAAATTCTCGATCAAATAAGAATATCAAGATTTCTTTCTTTAGAATATGAATGCCAAAGATGGTACATAAAGCAGTGATCGAAAGTGGAATCATATCCTTAGGAAGCATTGCGGATGCTTTACCGAGAAGAAAACCATCCAGACCTGATTGTTGACCATTTCCTGATTGCTGTATGAATGTCATCAAAAGAATTCCAACTCCAAAAAAAACAGAGAGCACTATTCCTGTTGCGGCATCTTGCTTGAGTTTTGTGCTTGAAATAAGCCACTGAATGGAATATAAACCAATCCAACCGGCAATACCTGCGCCGAACATGAAAAATAGATTGGATTTTTCTTCAGCTAATAAAAAGGCTATGCATAATCCTGGAAGTACAGCATGAGCAATTGCATCACCGGTCAATGACTGCTTTCGAAGTACAGTGAAAGTACCTATGGCAGCCGTTTGAATGGCTATCAATAAACATCCTGCCAGCACTGTCAAAAGAGTGGGGCTGAATAATAAATCAAATATATGTTCGGGAAAAAGTGATTGCATATTCCTAAATTACATAAAATGAATATGACCATCTATCGTCATTTTTGCCCTTTACTATCCAAATTTCTATGGAAATCGCCACAATATGTCTACAAATGAAGAATTGCTCGATTCAATAACATCAGGTTCAGAACAAAATTCAGCTCAATCAGTGCCCGAACAACTCACGGTTCTACCCTTGAGGGACATGATTATTTTCCCATATATGATTTTTCCGATTCTGATTGGAAGGACTTCATCTCTAAAGGCGGTTTCTCAAGCATTAGAAAGAGATAAGTTCATTTTTGCAGTAACACAGATTCAAGCAGGAATTGATGAACCGGTATTGAAAGATGTCTATGAACATGGGACAATTTGCAAGATTCTTCAAGTAATCAGACTGCCCAATAATCTTTTGAAAGTATTGGTTGAAGGTGTCTTTCATGGTAAAATAGAACATTCTGTTGAAAACCCTGAATGCTTGGAAGCAAAAGTTAATATTCTCAAATATGATGACATTACGATTGATGCTGAATTAGAAGCATATATCCGTAGAACACAAGATGCATTTTCATCGTATATCTCAACCAATAAAAATCTTCCTCCTGAACTACAATCTGCTTTTGAGAATATCGAAGATCCTGTTAGAAAAATCTACTATGCTGCTGCAAACATCGATAAGAATGTTCATGCCAAGCAAGAAATCCTTCAGCAAACCTCTCTTAAAATGCAATACAAACAGTTGTTGAACATTTTGAAAGATGAAATTGAAGTATTGAAATTGGAAGAAGAGTTAGATACCAAGGTCTCTGATTCAATACAAAAGACACAACGCAAGTATTATATTCAAGAACAAATCCGAGCATTGCAAAAAGAACTTGATGGTGATGAGGAATTAACTCCTGAGATGCTCACCATTCTGAGAGGCATTGAAGAAAGCGGAATGCCCGAAGAAGTCAAAACGAGAGTGATGGAAGAGTTTGACAAGTTCAAAAAAACAATGTCAATGTCTCCAGAGTATTCAGTTTTACGAACATATCTTGAGACAGTGATAGCTCTTCCATGGAGTAAAATAACCGAAGATTGCACAGACCTTGAACATGTCTCAAGAATATTGAATGAAGATCATTATGATATGGAAAAGCCTAAAGAACGAATTTTAGAGTTTATTTCCATCTTACGCATGGCCGGTACAGCAAAAGGACAAATCCTCTGTCTATCAGGTCCTCCGGGCGTAGGTAAAACCTCTCTAGCTCGTTCAATCGCACGAGCTCTTGGCCGATCTTTCGTACGTATTTCTCTCGGTGGAATTAGAGATGAGGCAGAAATTCGTGGTCATCGTAGAACATATATCGGTGCCATGCCGGGAAAAATCATATCTGCAATGAAGAAAGCAGGAACAGTGAATCCGGTTATACTCTTGGATGAAGTAGATAAAATGTCGATGGACTTCAGAGGTGATCCATCAGCCGCACTACTTGAAGTATTGGATCCTGAACAAAACAATACATTCAATGATCATTATCTTGAACTGGATTATGATTTATCAAAAGTATTGTTCATCACCACTGCAAATGTGAAATACAATATTCCTGCTCCATTACTTGATCGAATGGAAGTTATTGATTTAAACAGTTATCTCGATTTTGAGAAAGTTCAAATAGCAAAGAAGCATATTCTTCCGAATCTACTTGAAGATTATGCCCTCAAGAAGTATAAAATTAAATTCTCTGATAAGTCACTTCTCAAAATTATTCGAGAATATACAAGAGAGTCCGGAGTGAGAAATCTCGAAAGGGAAATTGCATCCGTACTCAGAAAAATCGCCCGTACAATAGTTACTCAAGGTGAGAAATATTCTGATAAAGGACATAATATCTCTGAACTAGACATAGAGCAATATTTACGTACACCAAGATTCAAAGATTCTGCTTCCAACTTGACTGACAAAGTTGGTATTGCCACAGGATTGGCATGGACAAGTGTTGGTGGAGATACATTACCTGTTGAAGTCAGTATCATGCCGGGTAGCGAGCGATTGACTCTAACCGGAAAACTTGGCGATGTAATGAAGGAATCGGCTCAAGCTGCTCTTTCATATATTAGATCCCATACAGAATCATTGTCAATTGCAGGTGATTTCAATAAGGGTAAAGAAATTCATATACATGTTCCTGAAGGAGCTATTCCAAAGGATGGTCCATCGGCCGGAATTACCATGACCATAGCTTTGATATCTGCTGCAACGGGTAAACCGGTTCGAGGTGACATTGCCATGACGGGTGAAATCACTCTTCGAGGCATGATTCTTCCAATTGGCGGGGAATCAAAACAGTTCTTATACCGGAAGGAAATGCAAAAGATATTCAAGAAGTCAATCCGCATATTTTAAAAGGATTGAATGTCATTCCTGTTGAACATTTAGATCAAGCATTGCCTCATGCATTCAGAAAATGGACAATCACACGTAGCGATGAGAAGATAATAAAAACAAAAAAAGTTTTGAAGAAACCTCTGGTAAAGTCAACCCAAGCCAAAAAGGGAAGAATCAAGTCTTAATTTTTGTTTAATAACTTTTTGAATTCATCGATATATTCTTTAGCTGTCTTTTCAATTGAATAATCTGCCTGCATAGCATTATCGATGATTGACAGCATCAATGTTGAATCATTATACAATGAACGTGCATCCATCAATGCATTGTGCAGCGCTTGTTTTGTAAATTGTTGAAATATAATTCCATCCCCCTTCTGCGTGATGGAGTCAAATGATTGAACCGAATCTTTGAGTCCACCAACAGACCGTACAATTGGAATTGTGCCATACTTGAGCGCATACAATTGTGTGAGTCCGCATGGCTCAAAGCGAGAGGGAAGTAGAAAAAAGTCTGAATATGCAAGGATATGATGTGCCAATTGCTCATTGTATCCTTGTGTATAGGAAACAAGTCGGGGATATCGCAATTTCAATGCATTGAAATAAGATTGATAGCGTTCTTCACCGGAGCCTAACACAATCAATCTACACAAACCTTTTTCGAGTAAATGTTCAATGCAACCATCGAGCAAATCAATACCCTTCTGATCTGTAAATCGAGAAACCATTCCAATGAGTGGGAGTTCATCAGAATATGTATAATCTTCAAAGTACTGCTTGATGATGTGAATCTTACCTGTCAGTTTATTGTTTAGGTCATTCTTCGAAAAATGATGATCTATGAATGCATCACTTTCAGGATTCCATAGTGCATAGTCTACACCATTCAAAATACCAATCAATTTGTCCGAATAATGAGAATAAACATTCTCCAAACCCTCACCGAATTCAGGCGTGAGAATTTCTTTTGCATAACTTGGACTTACGGCAATGATGAGATCTGCATGGTCAATTCCTGTTTTCAAAGCATTGAATTCTCCTTTCCACAAACATTCTTCCGCATTCCATAATGTCATGTCAATCATTCTCTGCAAATCATACCAACCCTGATACTGAGCATTATGAATTGTCAGTACACCTTTGCTAGACTTAAATAGTGGATGTTTGGAATATGTGAATTGTAGTAGAGGAAGCAAAAGTGCAGTATGATAATCATGAGCAGAAATAATATCTGGTTTGATATTGAGTTTGATCATCAATTCAAATGCAGTTTTGCATAAGACATAAAATCGTTCATCATTATCTACATATCCATCCGGATCTCCATAAATACCGGGTCTGTCATATAGTTCATCTGATTCAATGAAATAGACAGGGATTTCTTCATTAGGCAATGTTGAAGTCCATATGGGGAATGCTCTTTCCTTTTCAAAAAGTGTAAAAGTGATTATAATATCAGTTTTAAGAATATGAAATTGCTCTTCTATTCCTTTGTACTTTGGGATGACGATTATCGGATTATGTCCAATTCTCTTCCAACCAATAGGTAGAGCACCAGAAATGTCGGCAAGTCCACCAACTTTTGCGAATGGTGCGAGTTCAGCACTCACGAGAAGAATATTCATGATCATTCCTCTCTAATAGCAGTGTAATTCAGTTGAATCGGAATCAGGAGAGTTTGGTATTGTTCAAATGCACTTTTCGCAGTTAGGGCCGTGGACTCTTCTGAAAAAATACCATACATGGTTGAACCGCTTCCACTCATTAAAGAAGCTAAGGCACCTGATGAAATGAGTTGTAGTTTAATATCATTCAAAATAGGATGAATTGCATGTATAGGTTTTTCAAAGTCATTGACCAATAGTTCAGACTGAAGGTTGATTGATCCGTTTTGAATGATAGACTCCAAATGTATTGAAGCATAATCGGTATATTCCTGTATCTGAGAATATGCCCATGCGGTATTAATGTGAATACCCGGAAAAATGAAGAGTAGCCATGCATGCAAGTCACAAGAGATTGGTGTAATAACCTCACCTTTTCCTTCAACAATTGCAGGGGAATCATGGAAAAAAAAGGGAATATCACTGCCAAGAGATAATCCAAGCTTACTCAATGTGGTTATGTCAGTGGTAATTTCCCATAATTTGCTTAATCCTTTAAAAGTAGCTACGGCATCAGAACTGCCTCCACCCAATCCTGCGCCACTCGGAATGACTTTATCCAGATGAATGATTGCTCCTTTTTCTATCCCAAAGTACTTTCGCATGAGATGTGCAGACTTGACAATCAAGTTCTGTTCCATGGGAATATTCAAATGGTCATTGCTGATGAATATGATGTCAGTATCATGATTTTCGAAGGTCAGTGTATCGAAAAGATCATAAATGGGGAGAAATAATGAGTGAATTGCATGATATCCATCAGGCAATGTGCCAATTATTCGCAGTCCAAGATTTATCTTTGCATGTGCATGAAGCGTAATCAATGGTATATCCTTAGCAAACAAACCGTACAAAAATGTCAAAAATAGAGCAAATCACCTATCTGGGCGAAATACAAAGGAAAAGCATACATATTGTTTCCTTGCTCATTCCAATTAT
>JBEEPK010000011.1:0-53541 GCA_041191145.1 Bacteroidota bacterium | reverse complement strand
TGCAAAAGCCGCAAAACCAGAATTGATATCCCTGTCTGATACATGTGAAATTATTTATGTTTCTCAAAAAGCTTCCATTGAGTGTAATCCTGGATGCACCAGAACTTTCATAATGAAAAACACAGGGGATGCAGAATTAAAAATAGACTCTATTGTTTTCGCCACTAATACCGTAGAATTTAATACAGAAAATCGTAAGACAATAATCAAACCAGGCGAAACTGATACCATCAAAGTTCGCTTATTGCCCGGAAGTAACCGTTTCATTTACATCTATTCCAACATCGGCGATTATCACAATTGATACCGTGGAAGCCTCTCCGGGGGATCTCATTTCAATTCCCATCAAAGTGAAATCTGATCATTTAATCAAGGCCCAATATTTCTTGGCAGATTTTATCATTCCATATGAATCAAGAAAAGCACTTCGTTATGAAGGATTGGACTTAATCTCATCTGCAGCTGAAAAAGCAGATCCAAAGATATTAGATACCTTGATTAAGACAAATGACACGAATAAAAGTGAGCGATTGATTTCATTTGGATTAGAAGATGTTGATTTATTCAACTTCAATCCAGATTTCAAAACCCTCGGAACTTTAAAGTTTACATATTTCCTACATGAATCAACGGTAACTGAAGTCATCTTTAGTAAGTATAAATTGGGTGCTGCATTTAGTAACAATGTTTTTTGTGATGATTTCTTCGATGTAACATATCCTTCTAAAATCATCATAAAAGCTAAAGAGAATTCATTTTGTGCGGATCAGGAGACATTGGATTCCTTTTTTGCAGACATTCGCAAAAATCAGGTTTCATTTACTGCCATGATGCCGATGTCAGGAGAAAGTGTGGTGGAAATTCAACACTTCGTCCCTGAAGCTATGCAAACTGACATTGCATTGTATGCAGTTACAGGTGAAAAGGTTGATACAATATTCTCAGGCATAGCTCCCACTGAATTGACCAAGATACGGCATCCACTCACAAATCTAACAAAGGGTGTGTACTATTGTGAATTAAGAACAGGGACATTTCGTAAGACAATTCCCATAGTCATAACACAATGATTATTTAATAAATCTATTTTTTGGCAAGGTAATTGAATTAGTATGTTTTAGTGGCTAGAACTATTGCCTAAGTGCATGTAAAACAGTAAATTTGCGCCATAATTGACAGTTGTTTCACCGAACGAGTACGCTTCTGATTCATTTGTACTGATTATTTACGAACGGATTCTCCGGCTGCTTGCAGCATAGATCCGGAAATTCTTTCGACTTGTACTGATGTTGCGTCCTTGTTTGAGTTAACATGCAATTCCAAATCTTTTCATTTCGCTTCTTCCCTTTGGCTTTGTGTCTGCTGATTGCAGGCATGGCAGCGGAGGTGCATGCAATCGGATTTGAGCATAGCGATCTACTGCTCGCTTATGTTCGCGCTTCGATGATGATGGGTCAACCCATAGCAGACGAACAAGATCAGCTCATTTCAAAAGACTCAACTTCCACTTCTCCATTGCCACTTTCCGGGATATTTTCTCCCAAAAGACAATATCGCGGAGAATATGGGAAGGATCAGTATCGCAAGAATCCCCTACCTCCCGGATATTCCATTGCTTTGCAATTTGATTCCACACTTTCTGAAGTAAGAAAAACGGAAACTTTTAATGATATACCCACCACGAGTGGAAATATCATAGCAATGGATGATTATCTGGCATTGCGAAGAGAGAAAGAACGGGGTCGTTTATGGGATTCTCTCGTCAGACAATATGATCTCAAAAAAGCAATGTCTTCATCTGATATTGCAAGTGTGCTCAGTCAAGCAACAGGATTGTCAATACCCATTCCTCCAAATCCACTTCTCAGTATCTTCGGGAAACCGGAAATCAGCATCAATGTTGCCGGTGATGTCAATGTGCGAGCCGGTTGGCAATGGGATTCACAAAAGATGGGAACAGCTTCGCCATTCGGTCAAACGCAGTCAGGACCATTCTTTACGCAAGACATCAATCTCAATGTGACTGGTCGTATCGGTGATAAATTACGCCTCGGCGTGGATTGGAATACGCGCCAGCAATTTGATTTGAACAATCGTTTCAATATTGGTTTTTCCGGTAATGAAGATGATATTTTCAAAAGAGTGGAAGTGGGTAATGTGCAATTCCCCATTCCTTCAACGCTCATTGGTGGAAGTCAGGCATTATTCGGTATTCGTACGGATTTCCAATTCGGTCCCCTTTACTTAAAGACGATCGCTTCGCAAAGAAGAGGCGAATCTCGCAGAGTAAATGTATCCGGCGGTGGTACAATGCGTCAACCATTTCGCATGAATGCCTATGATTATGATAAAAAGAATTTCTTTTTGGATACGGCATATTTTGGGATTTGGGACAATTATTATAAAGCACAGATTCCCCTTTTGCAGAATACGCCTGAATCCAGAAGAAATCGCGTGAAATTGCTCGAGGTATATGAATCAACCGTTGATGTGCAATTGGCCGCGCAAGCAGCTGAGGGTATTGCAATCGACACGCTTTCTCCGATCAATCGAGTAGGAGCAATCGCGCAATTTTATCCCAAATCATATATAGCCATTCCTCCAGTTGCCGGATTTACTGAAAGAGGAAAATTTCTTAAGCTCGATCAAAGAGCATACCAATTCGATGAGAATCTTGGTCGCCTCACCATCACATCACTCAAATCAGATCGCTCCTATGCAGTGGCATATCGTATTGAGGGTGAAACAAGTGAACCCGGCGATGACTTGGACTATGGAACAATCTCCAATACCGTTCAGCCTACCGATACATTGATTCTAAAACTTGTCTATCGACCCAATATGCAACCCGGATTTCCGGTGATTTGGAAGCGACAGATGCGTAATATTTTCAATATCGGACAAAGCAATGTCAGTCTTGCCGATTTGAAACTCAATGTATGGTATATGAGAGCCAATAATGATTCTTCCGATGTACTGGAAGGTTCGAGCGATAAAGTCGTTACAATTTTGGGGGTTGACCGCGTAAACAATTCTGATGGTACTGCAAGACCCGACGGTTTATTCGATCTTGGGAGTCCTCAACAGCAAAATCAACAGAATCAAATGCAGCAAACCGGTAATGTCGGAATGGGCGGTACAACAACTCCTCCTTCGCAATTACCAGCGCAGTATCAACAACAAGGTTCTCCATTTTTCAATCCAATTCGTGGTGAAATTATTTTCCCCGAAAGAGAGCCATTCGATTCTGGTCTTGTGAAATATTTTGCAAAAGTGGGTGCACCACAAGCAGCAAATCGTTTTCGTTATACCCAGGTGTATAAAGAAATCGTTGAAATTGCAAAGCGTGCAACCGATCGCGATCGTTTTATTATTACCGGCGAAGCAACAGGGATGATGAATACAGGTGGAGGTAAGATTTCCCTCGGTGCATTCAATCTGTCACCCGGAAGCGTTCGCGTTAATCTTGATGGCGCGCCACTTAAAGAAAATGTGGACTATTATGTTGAATATTTCACCGGACAAGTGACGCTCACCAATCCACGAGCATCTCTTCCAAATGCCAATCTCAGCATAGAATATGAACAGAATGATTTGTTCAATCTTGCAACCAGAACTCTTGTAGGTTTGCGTGCCGACATGCAAGCATTCAAAAGAAGAAATGGATCTGCGAATGTCGGAATGACATTCATGATGTTCGATCAGGCGATGCTTTTTGATCGCGTGAGGGTGAATGAAGAACCCGTATCAAATACCATGATAGGTTTTGACGGTAACATGAATCTCAATTTGGATTTTCTCACCAAAGCACTTGATGCTATGCCCTTTTATGATACAAAGGCACCATCATCACTTACGCTTCGAGGAGAAATTGCGGCGATGCTTCCAACGCCAAATAAGAGAACATCTGACATTCCATCTGATAATGGAGCAGCAGTTGCATATGTGGATGATTTTGAAGGCGCGCAACGTAGTATTTCACTTGGTCTCACTCCTCAACAATGGTCACATTGTGCAGTTCCTGAGGACCCTACTCTTTGGGATGATCCATTTTCAAAAGCCGGAAATTTTTATAGAGCAAAGACTTTTTGGTATCAAAACTTTATTGGGGCGACTCCACTCTTGGAAGTATATCCAAATCGGGATACCAGAGGTCGTCTCACCACGATCAATGATCTTAAGATTCGATTCGAAGGCAAGGAACGCGGAATTTATAATCGCAATCCACAATTCATCGACAAATTGAATCCAACCTATGATTCCCTTTTCCATGATCAATATCTTGCCAATATTCAGCCAAGAGTTTGGGGTGGAATTCAGAGATTATTCTCAACCTTCAATACAAACTTTGATACTGAAAATATTGACTTTCTTGAGATGGTTGTCCAATTTGGTCCTGATATCAAAGAGACCGAAACAGAGATGTGGGTAGACATTGGACAAATCAGTGAAGACATTATTCCGAACAATACTTTGAATACCGAGGACGGCATTACACAGGCAAGTCCGATTCCGAATAATATCATTGATATAGGAGAGGATGTCGGTATTGATGGTTTGAGCGATGAACAAGAAAAAAGTTCGGCAAATCCAAATGAGGCATATCCATTTCCATTGAATCAGGAAAACGATCCTGCACGTGATAACTATTTGTTTAATTTCAATGAAAGTAGAGAACGTCAAACAGCTGAGCAGTTTAAGATGTACAATAACTTCGAGAACAATGCTGTACAATCTGAATCAGGCCAATTTCCTGATCGCGAAATTCTGAATAATAATAATGGCCAGACCATCATGCTGGACAATAGTTATTACAGTTATAAAGTCAATTTGGACCGCGACCCCAGAAGAAATCCACAGATCATTGGAACAGGAAATGCGAGTAATCCTGCTGAAAAGCAATGGTTTTTCTATCGCATTCCACTTCGCAGACCAACGCGTGTAGTCGGCAATCCAACATTTGCAAATCTGCAGTATATCCGTGTTTGGTTCAAAGGTCAACCTATTACTGTGAATATTGCCGAATGGAAATTCACCGGAGGACAATGGATTCGCAATAGTGGCTTGCAACCAAATGTCACGCCCGAAGACAGCATCTTGAGCGTACAATTTGTGAATGTGGAAGAGAATAGTCGACTTCCCGATTTATACACTTTGCCTCCGGGAGTTCAAAGACCAAGACAAATCAATAATCCTGATCCATTGCAAGATGTTCGTTTAAATGAACAATCACTATCGATTAGTGTGAAAAATCTTCCCTCAGGTCAAGATCGCATGGCTGTTAGACTCATGCGTAATCTGGATGTGTTCTATTATAAAAAAATGAAATTTTTCCTGCATGGTGATGGTTCCATGCCTGCACTCATTCCATTTGGAGCAGCAGCAAAAGCGCAAGCATATATTCGTTTTGGACTTGATTCCGCAAATTATTACGAAGTTCGTCGCCCGATCATACAAGGTTGGAGAGACATTGAAATCGAGGTTGCCAAGTTGACTGCGCTCAAAGAAAAGCGGTCTCAACAAGCAGCAACTTTGCAGATACCTGAAGATATCACGACTCGTTTCATTGATTCCTCTGCACAATTCGATCCCGGATTCTCCATTCCGATTGAAACACAATATGTGATCAAAGGGAATCCGATTCTCACACGCATTCAATTCATTGGATTCGGTATTGCCAATCCGACTTCAGGTTCATTCCCGGAAGATCTTTCCACAACCATGTGGGTGAATGAACTTCGACTCATCGAGCCAGAAAGTTCTGTTGACTGGGCCGGAATCGGTTCAGCCGAACTCAAATTGGCAGATTTAGGTACAATCAATGCTACATATAATCAAACAAATCCGAACTTCCACAGACTTGAAGAACGATTCGGAAATCGCAATCAAACTCTGAATTGGAATGTGCAGATGCAGGGCACGCTAGAAAAGCTCTTGCCAAAAGAACTCAAGGAAATGCGTATTCCTATCTCCTATACACATGGTGAAGTTGTTGAGACTCCAATTTTTGCCGCGCAAAATGATGTAGGTATAGACCAGGCAGCACAGGCAGCGTATAATGCAGAATTAACAAGAACAAAAGGTAATGTTAGCGAAGCTAATCGCGTGAGTGATTCAGTCCGTCGTCGCTCGCAAACCTTACGCGTACAAGATTCATGGGCTATTACAGGATTCAAGTTCGGCATACCGATCAATCATTGGCTCATCAAAGAAACCATCAATAAAATCAATATCAGTTATGATTATTCTCAGACCTTTGAGCGCTCACCCGTTGCGGAAGAACGCTTCAGATGGAATTGGAGAATGAAAGCTGATTATAATGTGCAATTCCCTTCTTCGATTTCTGCAAAACCAATTTCTTGGATTGGAGACATTCCTATTCTTGGTGCATATAAAGATTGGAAGATATTCTTCCTGCCTTCAAGTTTTTCGACATCCGTGCAATTCCAAAGATCAAGAGCAACGGAAAAATCTCGATTCCTGACATTCCCAAGTCCTGTCATCAGAGATTTTGCCGCAACAAGACAAGCTCAATTTTCGTGGAGATTTTCCGAGAATGGACTACTGAGTCCTATACTGGACTATTCATTCACAACCGGTGCAACGCTTGTTCCACTTGAACTTGATGAGAATGGTCGTCAAAGAGAAGGCAGCGACTTATTCCGAAGAGTGATTGGCCAAGGAAATGGACTGTTTAATTTCGGTACGAATACGAATCACAATCAAGTTGTCACGATAAATTTCAAACCTCGTTTTCCCGATATCGGAGGTTTGCATAATTTCTTTGACAATACGGGTTCATTTTCAACAACCTATACATGGCGCAATCCACTTCAACAGGATACTGCAGTTCGTGATGCCGTCAAGCAGGCATCATTCCAAAATACGATTCGCCTCACTTCAAATCTTAGATTGAAGAGTATGACCGATAAATGGTGGGGTATAACTGCACAAAAAGGTTCTGACTCCACCAGTAGTTTTTTGGGTACGGTCGGAAGAATTTTCAAAACGATATTCTTTGATTATGAAACTCTCACATTGAATTTCAGACAAGAAAATTCAGCCATCAATCAGGGTGTGCTTGGCGAAACGGGCATGACTAATTTTTGGCGCAGTGCCGTTGGACTCGATGAAACACAGGATTTTGGTCCTAGTACCGCATATCAGCTTGGTTTGGTGCCTCAACCACATGGAGGCTTTCGATTAATTCCATCAGGTTCATTCCCATTTTTCAGAGTGGAAACATTTGATGGGAAAAGACCGAAGAATTCAATTCTGCCTGACAATTTCTTCCAAAAATCCGAATTGGAATTCCGTACGAATCGTCCTCTTTGGCCCGGTGCAACCTTGGACATCAATTGGAAATCAGGTTTCGGATTTAACAAGAACCAATTGGATTCAACCGATATTGAGGGTAATTCAAGATTCACGAATATCGTGATGACCTCTAATTATAATCGCACATATCTTTCATTGCCAAAATTCTTGATGTTTGCTCCTTTGAATAATTCCATTGAGCGAGTCATCGACTTATATAATGAGCGCAAACCAGGAATTGTTGCTCAGTTCCCCACTGATACTTTACGACAAAATCAAGCATTGCGCGATGCAGTATCTGAATCTTTCGAAAGAGGACTAGAAACTCGCATCTTCGCTTTCCTTCCCGATGCATTGCAAAAGATATTACCAGCAATGAATTGGACATTGCGATGGGATGGAGTTGAAAAACTTCCAATCTTTGCGGGTCTTGCAAAACGCGTGACACTTGAGCATGCATATAAATCCACTTATCAAGAAAGTACAACAAGAACCGATAATGGAATCATTCCTGGATCACAACAGATTCAATCAGGATTTGAGCCTTTGATTGGAATGCAATTGACATTCGATGAATCCAAATTGAAAGGATTACTGACCGGATCTTTACGTTTCACGACAAAATCAAATTATTCATTGCAACCGACATCATCCATCATACAAGGCGAATCAATCACAGATTTGACCATGCAGGCGAATTATAATCGGAGAGGATTCAAGACTTCATTCTTTGGTTTGACATTCGACAATGAACTCGAATTCGCATTTTTGGCTACATTCAAGAGATCCCTCAGAAGTACATATAATCTATTGCAATTGGCCGATCAGGAAGGTCAAAGATTGGATGGAAATACACAGATCATTATTGAACCATCTGCGAGATATGGAATTTCACAAAGAGTGACCGCAAGACTGTTCATGCGCTATGAAACCACGATCAATGAAGGTGCAGCAGCACCAGGTTTCAGTCGATATCAATTCGGTTTGGATATACGCATTTCGGTTTCTGGAGGAAGATAAAGGGATGACATTCGGTTTCTTAAAGTCCTTGGAACAAAAGACAAGAAGAATATTGCACTCTATGGGAGGAGAATTTTCAGGGACTACTATTACATCCGTAAATGAAGCACTGACTTTACAGAAAGACTGCAAAATTCTTCTATTGAGAATTGATAAACTCGGCGATATGTTGGTTACATTTCCATTGCTTAGAGAGTTGCGAAAAAAATTTCCCAAAGCGCAAATTGATGTCATATTAGGGAAAGGTAATAAGGGACTTGCCAGTGCAGTCAAAAACTATGCAAATAGCGTTTTTTTTTATGATAAAACAATTCTAGGATTATTAGCTATCATAAAGACTATTCGGGCTAATAGATATGATGTTTGCATTGATCCATTGGATAATCCAAGCATTACTTCAGGAAATCTTTGCAAACTCTCAGGAGCCAAACATACGGTCGGAATTTGCAAAGAGAATGCTCATAAATATATCCACTGCGTAGAAGCAAAAGATAGACTGGATTTTCATATAGTAGAGAGAACTGCGCAACTATTGCTTGCATTCGGCATTGATCCACAGAAGTGTATTCTTGACTGTGAATATCATATCAAAGATGAGATACTATCTAAGGGTTTACATTCTCTCTCATCTGTGATTGATATAAAAAAGCCAATGATTGCGATAAATGTATCCGGAAGTTCAGATAGCAGAACTATGAATGCTCAATTTGGGGCAAATATGTACAGGGCTATTCATTCAAGCATTCAATCTACCAATGCACAAATTGTGCTTTTTGGCCCTCATTCACATAAAAATGTATTGGATGAGATTCATACACAAACACAATGCATCATAGCACCATATACACAATCATTTGAAGAGTATGCGAGCATGCTGAAATGCGCATCAATTATTGTGTCCCCTGATACCTCCGCAGTTCATCTTGCAGCTTCGTGGAAAACACCCACTGTTTGTTTATTTTGTCTTGATAATACAGGAACAGCCTTGTGGACACCGTATAATACAGTCCATAAAGCTGTAATTTCCGACACCTACAATATCAATGATATAAATATATCAAAGGTTTGCGAAGGTTTGAATACCATACTTCAACATGATGTACTATCTTCAGTAGAAGTTAAATCCAAAGCATCTCATCAATAAATCGGCATTCTTCTTTCTTCATACTCATGATGAGCATACACAGCGGCGCCGAGAATCATTGAATGAATTTCTTTTGGGATTTCCCCGGACCAATATTTTGAGACAAATGCAGTTGAATAATCGCCAGTTCTGAATGGCTCAGAATTCAAAGTGAATTGACAGAATGGTATTGTTGTGCGTAGCCCTGCCAAATGATATGACTTCAATGCATATAAAGTTTTTTCGATTGCTTCTTGTCTATCCTTTCCATGACAAATCAATTTTGCCACCATTGAATCATAATTGACAGATACCTCAAAGCCAGCAAATAAAGCGGTATCATTACGAATTCCCTCGCCTTCGGGTAATTCAACATAATGTGCTATGCCGGTTTCAGGCAAGAAATCATTATATACATCTTCGGCACAAATACGACATTCAATGGCATGTCCTTTCGGCTCGAGATCTTCTTGATGTATTGCAAGTTTTTCGCCGAAAGCAATGCGCAATTGTTGTTCAACCAAATCTATGCCTGTAACCATTTCGGTAACAGGATGCTCAACCTGCAAACGCGTATTCACTTCCATAAAGTAGAAGTTTCCAAATGCATCAAGCAAAAACTCCAATGTTCCTGCATTGGTATATCCTGATGTTGCCACAAGTCTTGCCGCGGCTTCACCCATTTTTGCTCTAATTTCAGGTGTTACGGCTGTTGATGGTGATTCTTCCACCACTTTCTGATGTCTTCTTTGCACGGAACATTCTCTTTCCGGGAAATAAAGTATTGTTCCATATTGATCTGCCAAAATTTGAATTTCAATATGTCTTGGAGATACGATAAATTTCTCGATGAACACTCTGTCATCTCCAAATGATGCTAATGCCTCGCCTTGAGCGGCTTGTAATCCAGCCAAAAGTCCACTTGGTTCTTCAATCAGTCTCATTCCCTTTCCACCACCACCTGCGGCAGCTTTCAATAAAACGGGATATCCAATGTTTTCTGCGATAATTGCAATTTTTTCTGGATCGGAAATTGCTCCATCCGAGCCGGGCGATATTGGAACTTGTGCTTTGATGGCCAATGCTCTTGCTTCTGTTTTATCTCCAAGTGCATGAATTGCTTCAGGGGAAGGACCGATGAAAATCAAACCGGCATCGGCAACAGCTTTTGCGAATTGTGCATTTTCAGACAAGAATCCATATCCGGGATGAATTGCTTGTGCACCTGTTTTGAGTGCTGCATCAATAATTTTATGAATTACTAGATAGCTTTCTCTTGGTGTTGCACCCCCAATATTCACAGCTTCATCTGCTTTTTGTACATGTAATGCATTCGCATCCGGAAGAGAATACACTGCAACAGTGGCAATATTCATTCTTTTGCAAGTATCTATGATGCGAAGAGCAATCTCACCGCGATTGGCTATCAAAATTTTGGAAAACATGGCAAATCAAAGAATAAAAGTGAATTATCGAAGTATCAAGGATTGCAAATTACAAAAGTCAAGCTTGAAACTTGTCTTTGCAGTACCGAAATGATTGTCAACACGAGAAATAATCTCTAATTTGTCCACTCTATCAGAATCGAATATCAATATCACTATAATACAATGAATAAAGCCGTCATAATGGCCGGTGGTTTCGGCACAAGATTAAGACCACTCACCATGAGCATTCCAAAACCGATGGTGCCTCTTGCCAATATTCCCATGATGGAGCATATTGTTAATCTCTTGAAAAAACATGGGATTACAGACATCACGGCCTTATTGTATTATCAACCTGAATCAATAAAGGAGCATTTTGGGGATGGTTCCGCTTTTGGCATCACAATGAACTATGTGCAAGCAGATGCTGATTATGGAACCGCAGGAAGTGTTCGCAATGCCGCAAAGGATTACAATGAACCCATTCTGGTGATGAGTGGTGATGTATTGACCGATATTGATATTTCATCCGCCATTGCATTTCATAAAGAAAAACAATCGCAAGCAACTATTTTATTGACAAGAGTCAATGACCCTCTGCATTATGGCATCGTGATGACTGACATGCATGGAAGAATCACACGCTTTTTGGAGAAACCATCTTGGGGCGAGGTATTCACCGACACCATCAATTCCGGCATGTATATATTGGAACCTGAGATCTTTGCTCTTATTCCACCCGATAGAGAATATGATTTTGGTAAAGATTTGTTTCCTCATTTACTCAGATCAGACATGAATCTATTTGGGTATATCACGACAGGATATTGGAAAGATATCGGTAATCTGCATGAGTATCAAAGTGCTTGTCAAGATATCCTGGAATATAATGTTGCGATTGATTTCAAAGGAAGCAAATTAGAACATGGACTCATCGGCGAACACTGCAATATTTCTGAATCCGTGAAATGGAGCGGAAGATCAATCATTGGTAACAGAGTCAGCATCGGACCCAATTCCTCCATTCATCAATGCATCATTGGCAATGATGTCAACATAGGTGCCGGAGCACAATTAAGCAATTGCATCATTTGGAATAATGTTCGACTTGGTGATCGCATCATGGCAAGCTATGATGTGATTTGCAATGACACTTCCATCGGCAATGGCGTAACGATCAATGAACAGGTCTTTATCGCAGAACATTGTCATATTGGCAATGGATCACATCTTTCCTCCAATATCAAACTATGGCCCAAAAAGCATATTGAAGAAGGTGCAATAGTCAATCGTTCACTCGTGCAGGAAGAGCGTTGGCTGAGAGAACTTATCACTGATTCGCGCATTTCAGGTCTTGCGAATATCGACATCAATCCAGAATTCTCTGCAAAGCTCGGAACCTCCATCGGCAATGCACTCGGCATGCATGCAAAAGTCGTTGCAAGTCGTGATGCCGATGCCGCATCACGAATGATACATCGATCTTTGATTTCAGGACTCATGAGTGCAGGAATCACCGTTCGTGATTTGCAGGTGACACCAATTCCTCAAGCCAGACAAGATTTAAGAGCAGGAACTGCGAATGCAGGATTTCATGTAAGAAGGTCCATTCGCAAACCTGATACGATTGATATCATTTTATTCAATGATGATGGTCGTGATATTCCTCATTCAACATCAAAAACAATTGAACGATTTTTCTTCGGAGAGGATATCAAGAGGGTACCATATAATGAAGTTGGTAGCATCATCTTCCCTGAAAGAAGCAATGAAACATATGCCATGAGATTCATCGGCGCGCTCGATGTTCAGAATATCAAAAAACATGCATATCGAGTTTTGATTGATTATTCCAATGGATTGGCATCCACAACATTTCCGGTTCTCCTTGGTTCACTTGGAGTACATGTGGTTGCCGTGAATAGTTATGTTGATACATCCGAAGGATTTTCAGACGACAGAACTGATGCAGAGGCCGCGGAGACCAGTGCTATCATTCGATCCCTTGGCTATGAATTTGGTTTTAAAATTGATGCATCTGCTGAGAAAATAGCTGTGGTTGATGCTGATGGGCAATGGTTTCAACCGAATAGATTACTGACTATACTCACAAAATTATTCATGGAGGCTCATCGAGATAGAGAGCCATATGCGATAGCAGTTCCAATGCTGGCCAGTACGGATATTGAATTGATAGCAAAAGATCACAATATTGAAGTGATTCGTATCAAGAATAGTCATTCAGCAATGATGGAAGCCACAAAAGATCGCAATGTATTGTTCTCTGGTGATACAAGAGGAAGATTCATATTTACGGATTACTTATTTGCTTCCGATGGAATGTTCTCTCTGGCAAAATGTTTGGACATGCTCGCAAAGACGGGATTGACATTCTCCGGTCTTCATCAGCAATTACCGTATCGCTCACGCATGCATCATACGATACCGTGTCCATGGGAAAAGAAAGGAATTGTCATGAGAAAGGCAATGGAATTTACAGAGAAGATAGATAGAACTCTAATAGATGGCATCACGGTGAATAATCCGGATTCCACTATTGTATTGTTTCCAGACAAAGAAAGACCAGCCTTCATTGTAGCTGTTGAAGCATCATCCGATTCTTCGGCCATGCACATCGCAGAAGAGTATAAACAATTGATCACAAATTGGGCTGAAACTCAATCATGAACATCTTTAGATACTTAGTATTATTGCTGATTCATGTTCAGGCCTTTGCTCAGATTGACACCATTGAACTATCTTCTTTGGATCTTAGTGCAATCAAACAAGATTTTGGAAGACCAAGAATTAATCTATCCGTAATGGGTAAACCACTACGAATTGCCGGAAAAGTTTATGAACGTGGAATTGGCACGCATGCAGGAAGCAAATTCACACTTGCTCTCGATGGCAAGGCAATAACAATTGAAGGTCTTGCCGGAATAGACGAGGGAATTTTTCCTGAAAGAGGGTCAGCCGAATTTTTGATCATTGCCGATGGCGAAGTTCTTTGGCGATCAGATATCATGGATCGAACTGTAAACGCTAAAGCATTTTCATTAGATCTCTCCGGCAAACAAACCTGTGAATTATTGGTATTTGATGGAAATGACAATATCTTCTCCGATCATGCAAATTGGGTGGAGACAAGAATCATTGTAAAAGATGGCTTTATACCCAAGCCATTTATCAGACCAATTGAACAGGAGTTTGTACTCACCCCAGATGAATCGCTGCTTCCAAGGATTCATGGAAAAAGTGTATATGGCGCAAGACCAGGAAGTGAAATAATACAGTATATACCAATCACAGGAATTGAACCCATCAATGTGACTATGTCTGAGCTTCCACCAGGACTCTATTTTGATTCTACATATAGAGTGATTCGAGGAAGCATCGCAAAATCAGGATCATATCCACTCACGATTATTGCAGAGAATCCACTTGGCAAAACCGAGCATACATTCTCATTTCGCATTGGTGATACAATCTCGTATTCTGCTCCGATCGGATGGTCATCCTGGTATGCACATTGGGAATATGTGACAGAACAAGACATGTACAAAGCTGCACATGCATTGCGCTCAAGCGGACTCCAAGATTATGGTTTTGAATATGTCTTGATTGATGATGGCTGGCAGGATACAAGTCATTCAGCTTCAAAGAATGGTTTACAACCCGCGAAGAAATTTCCGAATCTTCCCAAATTGATTGATTCTTTGCATACGCTTGGTTTTAAAGTTGGTATATATTCTTCTCCCGGATCCAATACTTGTGTACTATTGCCGGGTTCACTAGGTCATGAAGCTCAGGATGCAGAGTATTTCTGCTCATTAAAAGCCGATCTTGTCAAATATGATTGGTGCGGCTATCAAACAGTCTATGACTCGCTTCTGAAAACCAATCAATTCAGTCCGGAAGAATTGGCAAAAGCACCATATGCACAGCTTGGGACATTATTGTCTGCTTGCAATCAAGACATCTTTTTCATGATTTGTCAATATGGAAATAATGATGTGTGGAAATGGGGTCGATCTGTCGGGGGTCATGCTTGGAGAACAACCACTGATATTCAAGATAATTGGTGGAGCATGTCTAATATTGTTGGATTTCGTCAGGCCGGTTTGGAAGCATATGCAGGACACAATGGCTGGAATGACATGGATCATCTTCGCATGGGGTATTCGCAACCATTTCCATTCACAAAGAAAACAGAACTCACCGCTCATGAACAATATACGCAGGTTTCACTCTGGGCATTACTCAATTCCCCATTGATTATAAGCATGCACATGGATTCAATTGATGCTTTCACTCTTCAATTACTGAAAAATCATGAAGTCCTCTCCATGCATCAAGATCCACTTGGGATTCAAGGAGCGAGAGTCTTTAAAAATATTTGGCAGGAGATTTGGACAAAACCTCTTTCGCATGGTGGAATAGCCATTGGATTCTTCAATCGAGATGATGTCGGCGAGCAAATGATGTCGATAACAAGAGAGTCATTGGGCTTATCCAAAGACATTCAATACATAATCAAAGATATATGGACTCATCAAGAATTGGGTTTACTTGGTGAAGAATTGCAATTCAGCATCCCTTCACATGGAGTGAAATTATTGTCACTCATGCCGAAAACTCCCATCAGCAATATTGGAGATGATCAACAAATAAAGCAGTTCAAAGTGATACCTCAACCTGCAAAAGATCTTGTGTATTGTTCTTTTTATTCACCCTTTCAAGGAATCGCAAAGCTCGAATTCATCTCTTTGGATGGCAGAAAGATTGGCAATACAATACAATTGGAAATTAAGCAAGGCATGCAGGCATTTTCCATTTCTTTGCCTGATGAATTATCGTCAGGACTTCATGGCATAAAAATCAGCACGCCTTTTTCTTCAATCTTACATCCCATACATATCGTTCATTGATGCGAATTCCATAGATTTGCACTTCAATTCCAAATACTTGCTCGATTCATCGGCAAACATTGCGTTATACCATTCATTGGCGCTCCAGTATGAAGATCACCGATATACTTCAGCCTTCAGCTATTTTGCTGAATACGACATTTGCAACAAAAGATGCTGCATTGGATGCAATGATTGACGCTTTGGCATCCGGTGGACATATCACCAAAGTGGAAGAAGCCCGAAAAGCGGTCTTTGATCGTGAGAAGATCATGTCAACCGGTATTGGCAAAGGTTTTGCACTCCCACATGGCAAAACCAATCATATCACTGAGACAGTTGGTGCATTCATGACCTTGAAAGATCCCCTTGACTTCCAAGCATTGGATCAGCAACCTGTGAACATCATCTTCATGCTCATTGGTAGAGAAAATACCGTTGGAACTCATTTAAGACTTCTCTCTCGAATTTCAAGACTCATGAATAAAGATAGTTTTCGCGATAGCATCTCCGCTGCGGAAAAACCAGAACAGGTTATTTCACTCTTTGCATCCGAAGAAGAGGAATTGGGATGAAAACACTTCTGATTATTGCTTTGATGATGTTCACCATAACACTTCAGGCGCAAGAACAAAATAAAAGAAAGGATATCCCTGCGGCCAAACAAGTGCTCAAAATCATGAATGAGCAAATATTGCAATTGACCGAGAGATTCAAGAAAAACACTCTCATATTCAAGGGACAATATGAGCAACAGACAAAACAGATTCTCACGGGTTTCAAAAAAAGATTGCAAATATTGAAGCAAGAAATATCATCCATTGAAGAAAATTTGGATGATTTGAATATGCAACTTGAACAACAATCCAAAGAAAATGACAAAGCTCTTCAGGATCAATTCAAGAAATTACAAAGTGATTTGGATGATTCCATGAATCGATTTGAGAAAAGACTAGACTCCCTTTCTCAACAGTATTGAGTTTCTCTAATGCCAGAATTCTCTCAAAAGTCGCAATCACAGCCAATTGGGGTATTTGATTCAGGAGTCGGTGGGCTTACCGTTCTGAAACATCTCATTCATTCCATGCCGGGCGAAGAATTTGTGTATTTGGGTGATACCGCTCGCGTTCCTTATGGCAATAAATCTCCTGAAACGATCAGACATTATACCCGCCAATGCGTGAATTTTCTCTTGAGTTTTGATGTAAAAGCAATTGTCATCGCCTGTAATACGGCATCCGCCCTGGCTTTGGATCTTGCCAGAGAAATTAGTCCGGTTCCGGTGATTGGAATGATTCATCCTGCGGCAATGTCAGCCGTGGAGCAAAGCATCTCCAAGAAGATTGGCATTATAGGGACAAGAGCAACCATTGGTTCGCATGCTTATGAACATGCAATAGCAAATGTGGCTGAGAATAAAGGATTGCACATTGAGGTATTTGCCAAAGCATGTCCACTTTTTGTTCCTCTTGCGGAGGAGGATTTTGGGCATCATCCTTCAGCCGCTATGATAGCTCATGAGTATTTGCATGAATTTCTTGCATTGGGAATAGACATCCTTGTACTTGGTTGCACACATTATCCTTTATTGAAAGATCTTATTGGCAAGACCTTACCGGATATCTCATTGCTGGATTGCGGAGAAACCGCGGCAAAGGAATTATGCAGCATATTGCAGATTGAAGAGCAAAAACAAGCCGGGGAACTCCCGATCGTTAGACTTTTCACCACTGATTCAGTACATGCATTTTCTTCCATTGCTGAGCGTTGCATAGCCTGAAACTTTGGAAGAGCAGGGTTTATCAGGAATCTAATCTTTGTAAATTGCATCTTCTCAATCTGAGACCATACTTCATTGCCCACAATGCATGGATTGCTCCATGATCGGATATATCATACGAAAAGTCGGATATGCACTGGCAGTACTCTTCGGAGTGGTGACCACGGCATTTCTCATCAATTTTGTTTTGCCTGGCGATCCCGCCCGCTTAATGCTTGGCCAAAGAGCCGATGAACAATCAATTAAGGCATTGAGAGTTCAACTTGGTCTTGACAAACCAATGTATGAACAATACACCAAATATGTATTCAGACTAGTACAAGGTGATTTGGGAGTATCGTATTCAACAAATCGCGAAGTACTTGATACAATTGTTGATAAATTTCCGGCGACAGCTTTACTTGCTATAACAGCGATGTTCTTTTCCACTTTGATAGGCATCGGCCTTGGCATCATTGCCGCCATTCGAGCAAATACTTGGGTAGATGCATCGACGATGGGTTTTGCCCTGCTGGGAATTTCCCTTCCGAGTTTTGTCTTTGGACTCCTTTTACTCCTGCTTTTTGCTGAAATCTGGAAGATATTTCCGTCCTCGGGATATATCGACAAAGGAATTAGTCATCTTTTCCTTCCTATGCTCACATTGGCTTTCAGACCGCTATCCATCATTGCTAGAGTTACGCGGAGTTCCATGCTGGACGTACTCAATCAAGATTATGTAAGAACAGCCAGAGCAAAAGGACTTACGGAAAAAGCCGTGATTTTGAAACATGCTTTGAGAAATGCATTGAATCCGGTTGTTACAACAGTCAGCGCATGGTTTTCAGGACTTCTCGCCGGAACATTTTTCGTGGAATATATTTTCAATTGGCCGGGGATTGGAACACTTGCAATCAGCGCCATTGAAAAATTGGATTATCCCATCATTCAAGGGACTGTTCTCCTTACGGCTATCATTTTTGTAGTGGTGAATGCAGTAGTGGATATTCTCTATGTCTTCCTCGATCCGAAAGTAAAATTACATTGATCAATGAGTCATCCTATGTCAAAAGATACAAAACAGCAAAAGAGAGCAGAGAGCCTTGGAGCGCTTGCATGGAAAAAACTCAAGAAACATCCTGCAGGTGTAACAGGCATGGTTATTATCGGAGTGCTTGTTCTCATCGCCGCATTGGCAGATGTGATCAGTCCATTTTCACCGACTCTTGCTGTTTTGGAATATGCTGAAAAGCCATCGGGTTTTGTTGGCAATGTGCTCTATGTACAAAATCCAACGAATCAAGATGAACCCAATATCATTCCTGTACTTTCTCACAGAATCGCAAAAGATTCGGTATTCTATCGTGACGAAAGTGGTCAGGAAATGTCACTTGCACTTTCCACTATGGCCGGAAATAACGAATCAGAATGGCATGGCAATCCTACATATTATCTTGGTACTGATAGACTTGGCAGAGATGTATTTTCTCGTTTGGTTTATGGAGCACGCATTTCCCTCTTGGTTGGGGTGGTTTCACAATTGATTGCCCTTATCATAGGTATTGTACTTGGAGCACTCGCCGGATTTTTCCGTGGCTGGGTTGATAATGTGATCATGTGGTTCACCAATGTGATTTGGTCATATCCAACAATCCTACTTGCCATTTTGTTGAGTTCTCTCTTGAAATTCACGAATAATATCATGGGATTTACGCTGAATCCATTTTGGCAAACATTCATTGCGATAGGTATTTCAAGTTGGGTTGAGATTGCCCGTATTGTCAGAGGTCAATTCTTCTCGCTTCGTGAAATGGAATATGTGGAAGCCACTCGCGCACTTGGTTATGGCTCTATGCGAACTATTTTCAGACATATCTTGCCGAATGCGATTGGACCCATCATCGTACTCTCAACTGCAGGAATTGCTTCATCGATCATAGCGGAAGCAGGACTCAGCTTTTTGGGTCTTGGAATACAAAGACCTGAGCCATCTTGGGGAATATTCATCTCTGATCATTATGGTTATATCTTTGCGGGTAAATATTGGGGTTTGACAGTATATCCGAGCATTGCAATTGCGGCCGCTGTCTATGGATTCAATCTCTTGGGTGATGGTCTGCGGGATGCATTTGATCCAAAGGCAATTCAGCGTTGACATGCTCATAGATACACTCAAATTGATACTTTCGGGGACAGAACCATTACCACCCGCACTTCTCATTTATGGAGAAGAAGAATTTTTACGTGAGGAAGCATATCATGCAATCATGCATAAAATTCTTCCTGAAGGTATGCATAATGACATTGAAATCATCGATGCCGAAAATTCGAATGAATCTCAGATTGTGGACATTGCCGATGCATATCCATTCATTTCAGACAGGAAAATCATTGTCATCAAGCAAGCAGATAAATTATTCTCCGGAAGATCGAAGAAATCAACCGGAAAATCTGCGCTTCTCAATTACTTGAAAACTCCTCAGCCAACATCATTCATTGTTTTTACCGGCATTTTTCCCTCACTCACTGGATTAAGAGCCGCAAGAAAAAATCCAAAGCAGTCAGATAAGGCAAAGAAAATAGCATCAGGAATAGCTTTTCCCCTCAATGAAATCATTGAATTGATACCTGCTTTTGAATGTCCCAAAGTCTCAGAACGAGAACTTTTGTCTTGGACAAATGAACGATTGGGAACATTTGGTAAAGGAATCACTCGCGAAGCTGGAGAGTATTTGATAGCCAATGCAGGAATTTCACTTCGCGACATAGCAAATGAACTTGAAAAATTGATGTTATTTGCACCGGAGAGAAAACAATATACCGAAGAAGATGTATTGGGATTGGTTGGTTCATCAAGGGTATATAATGTATTTGAATTGCAAAAGGCCCTCGGCGCTGGAAATACAGCCAAATCAATTGAAATTGTCCATCACATGCTGAACAATGATGGAAATGCAATCATGATCATTTCTATGCTCTTACGATACTTTTCGGCTTTGTTCCGATTGCAAGATGCCCAAGCTCAAGGCGGAAATCCTTATGAAATCGCCAAAATCGTAGGAATCAATGCCTATTTTCTACCGGAATATCAATCAGCGCTCAGAAATTATCCGCCCATGAAATTGGCCAGAGCATTTTATTTGCTAAGAAATGCTGACTTAACCCTAAAAACAAGCTCGCAGTCCCCAATAATCATATTGCAAAAAGTCATAGTTGGGCTTTAATAACAATTTTGACTCATACTTTTTGTAAATAGTTTGGAGATTTTCAAGAGTCTCCTTATATTTGTGTCTCTATTTCTATAACTGAACACATTAATACCGTATGGCACATCATAAGTCAGCGATCAAACGCGACCGTCAAAACAAGAAGCGCGCAATTTACAATAGAGCCAATCGTAAGGCATATCGCGAAGCGATTAAGGCCGTTCGTTTGGCAAAAACAGTTCAAGAAGCTGAAGCGCTTTTCGTAAAAGCCACAAGCATTTTGGACAGAGTTGCATCACGCGGTGTATTGCACAAGAACAATGTTGCAAACAAGAAATCCAAACTTGCTTTGCATATCAATAAAATGAAGGCCGCCCAAGCCTGATTCATTGCACCCGTAGCTCAACTGGATAGAGCATTTGACTACGGATCAAAAGGTTTGGGGTTCGAATCCCTACGGGTGCACTTAACTGATTTACACATTACATCTCAATAGAACATTTATGCTGAATCAAGCTAAAAAAGCAGAGATCATCAAACAATATGGCGGAAATGAGTCTAATACCGGACTGCCTGAAGTACAGATTGCTTTATTGACGGAAAACATTTCCGTATTGGCCAAGCATCTTGAGCAACACAAGAAGGATTTTCATAGCCGTCGTGGACTCATGCAAATGGTAAGCAATAGAAAAAAACTACTCAATTATTTGATGAGAAATGACATCACGAGATATCGCGCTATTATTAGTGCTTTATCAATCAGAAAGTAAATTCAAGGGCGCTCATAGCGCCCTTTTTTGTTTATTATGTAATAATATATAATCATGGGAGCTTCATGATTGTGGACATGCCGCTCTGAGTGCAGGAAGGTATCTTTTCTCGGGTTTCTTCCTCCGCTCAGACTTCTGTCCTCAGAACAAGTCTTCCCATGAATGTTTCAAGTGCTATCCCAAGGAGAATTATGGCACAACATTCAGTTTCCCTTACACTCAATGGACGGGAATATTCAATCGAGACAGGCCGTTTTGCAAAACTAGCCAATGGTGCCGTCATGGTTCGCCATGGCGATACAATGGTACTTGTTACTGCATGCGCATCTCAAGATCCCAAACCTGATATTGATTTTTTACCTCTCACCGTAGAATATCGCGAGAAAGCAGCTGCAGCAGGTAAAATTCCTGGTGGTTTTTTCAAGCGCGAAGGAAAGCCCAGCGAAAAAGAAATTTTGTCCGCACGATTGATTGATCGTCCTGCAAGACCTCTCTTCCCTAAAGGTTGGAGATTTGAAACACAACTTGTGGCTTCTATTTATTCATCAGAACCCGAGATTGATGCCGATACATTAGCGGCGGTTGGTGCTTCAGCGGCACTTGTAATTTCCGATATTCCTTTTAGTGGTCCATATTCCGAAGTCATGGTTGGCCGTGTGAATGGTGAATTCATTTGCAATCCAACAATGAGTCAATTATTGGAATCAGATATAGAAATTATTGTTGCCGGAACAGATGAAGCCATCATGATGGTGGAAGGAAGTTCAAAAGAAATTTCTGAAGAAGATTTCATTGCGGCATTGGATTTTGCTCATGCAACAATCAAGCAACTCAATGCATTGCAATTGCAATTGCGTGAACTTGCAGGAAAAGCAAAGAGAGATTTTGAGGTAGTCGAAGATGATGAAGCTCTACTTTTGGCTGTGAAAGCCATTGCTGCTCCACTCATCAAAGAACAGATTCGCAAAGATTCTATCAAAGAGCAACGCATTGAATTTGCAAAGTCATTACGCGAAACCGTTCTCAATGCATTGCAAGAAGCAGAACCACTTGAAGTACAAGCATTAATTGATGCTCGCACTAAGAAAGTCAAGGGATATATCTCAAAGATAGAAAAGCATGAAATGCGTCGCATGATTATTGAAGATAAAAGACGCTTGGATGGTAGAAAGACAACCGATATTCGTTCTATTGAATGCAATCCTGGATTGCTTCCAAGAACACATGGATCAGCTTTGTTCACACGCGGTGAGACACAGAGTTTATCAACAGTCACGCTTGGCACCAAGAGAGATGAGCAAATGATTGACGGTCTTTTCGAGACAGAATACCGTCGCTTCATGTTACATTATAATTTCCCTCCTTTCTCCACTGGAGAAGCTGGTCGAATGACAGGCACAAGTCGTCGTGAAATCGGTCATGGTAAACTTGCAGAGCGCGCATTGAAAGTGATGATGCCAAGTGATGAAGATTTCCCTTATGTAGTGAGAATCATTTCTGATATTTTGGAATCGAATGGTTCTTCCTCTATGGCAACTGTTTGTGCAGGAAGTCTTGCACTTATGGATGCTGGTGTTCCAGTAAAAAAAGCGGTGGCAGGTATTGCAATGGGACTCATCATGGAAGAAGATGATTCAGCAATTTTGAGTGATATTTTGGGTGATGAAGATTTCCTTGGCGATATGGATTTCAAAGTTGCTGGTACAGTTGAAGGTATCACTGCATGTCAAATGGATATCAAGATTGGTGGATTGTCCACCGATCTCATGCGTCGCGCATTGGATCAAGCTCGTCATGGTCGTTTGCATATTCTCAGCATCATGAATGAATCTCTCTCTGAACATCGTTCGGATCTTTCCCAATTTGCTCCAAGACTTACCACAATCATGATTGCTCAAGACATGATCGGAACAGTAATTGGACCGGGTGGTGATACCATTCGTGGTATGCAAAGAGAATTCGGTGTTGAGATTACAATCGAAGATGATGGATCATGTATCATTGCCGCTACAAATCAAGAAGCAGCTCAGAAGACTATTGAAAGAATTAAAGTTCTTACAAGTCCACCAGAAGTGGGTAAAGTCTATACCGCAACCGTGAAAGATGTGCGTGAAGGACTTGGTGCAATTGTTGAATTCATGCCAAAGACAAAAGGGCTTTTGCATATTTCTCAAATCAGCTATGAACATTTCCAAAATGTTGGTGATGTTCTGAAAGTTGGTCAGCAGATTGATGTCAAGCTTCTTGAAATCCAATCAGACGGAAAATTCAGATTGAGTCATAAAGTTCTTCTCACTCCACCTGAAGGATATGTAGAACCACAAAGACAAGAGCGTCCTCGCCGTGATGATCGCGGTGGCCGTGGTGGTTATGACAGAGATCGTGGTGGTCGTGGTGGATATGATCGCGATCGTGGTCCACGGAGAGATGATAGACCACGCGATGAGCGTCCACGTGATGATAGAAGATTTGAAGATTAAATTGATAATCCCCTTGCCCAAAAAAGCGAGGGGATTTTTTTTGATTAATATCCAGCTCCATTGGAGCTATTTATGGTGACTCCAGCGAGGTCAAACATACTTTGAAGTGAAAATAGAACATTCATTAATGACCCTGAAAGGGTCATATATTCCTTCGATTGGAGAACAGATGCGAATGCGGATGACACACAATACACCGGAATATGTGACACCTTCGGTGTCATGGAAAAAGGGTCGGATTATTTTTCTAGGGTGATGCGACCCCGCTGGGGTCACCAAACATACCTCCGTAGGAGCGAAATATGGAGATACGATATTATGATTCTTTGTAAATTTGAGCAAATCATTTAGGTGAAATCATGTCAGTGCTTTTTACGATTATGGGTTGTCTTTTTGCAAGTATCTTCATGATACTTAGCATTTATTTTATTATGCCTTTTCCGGGAAGTCAATATGCTGAGACTATCGACATCGCTTATATTCTTCACTCCTGGTATTGGCTTATTATCTCGCCTTTTCTCGTTCTGGCTTTGTTTGGATATGTAAAACTCTATCTTGATAATACTTCATGGATGAAAAAAATAGTATTGCTTTTGCCATTTGCTTTGCCCGGTGCTTTATACTATCTCAGCAATAATGTGATGAGTGCCGATGCAATGTTTCTTCAACCGAAGAGCATAAGCCATATTCCTGTTTCTAATTCTTCGCTCGATCAATCCATGATTGTGATTGGAACCGAAATCAATGGCGAAGCTAAAGCATATCCAATGAACATTGTCGGTTATCATCATCAAATTCGTGATTCCATCGGTGGAGTTCCTGTGATGATCACCTATTGCACTGTGTGTAGAACGGGTAGAATTTGGGATCCAATCATTGATGGAACAAATGAAGATTTCAGACTTGTAGGCATGGATCATTTCAATGCTATGTTTGAGGACGCAACAACCGGTTCATGGTGGAGACAAGCCACAGGTGAAGCTGTAGCTGGTCCACGGAAAGGCATGATATTGAAAGAATATCCCATCTATCAGAAGTCTCTCAAAGAATGGAAAAGACGCTTTCCAAAATCTATGGTTATGTTACCTGACATGTCTTTTTCAAAAAACTATGCCGGATTATCGGGTTATGACAAGGGCATCATACAGAGTGAACTTGTCGGGACAAGTCAAGATTCCTGGAAAGACAAATCATGGGTGATTGGTATTCGTGTTGGGAAAGTGACAAAAGCGTATGATTGGAATTTCACCAAAAACAAACAATTCATTTTGGATAAAGTGAATGGTACTCCCATTATAGTCAATGTTCTCTCAGACAATGCCACATTCAATGTGTGGAATCGAAAAATTGATAGCATCATTATCAATCCAAGATCTATTGGCAATGATCAATTCTATGATGAGGCAACGCAAACACTCTGGGATAAAACAGGTCGTTGCATTGATGGTATTTTACTTGGACGGAGACTGCAAATGATCCCAGCATATCAAGAATTTTGGCATTCTTGGCGAACTTTCAATCCCAATACGCTCACCTATGGCAAGAGTCAATGATTATGGCGATTCATACCTGAAAAATGGCTAATTTTGTCCCATTCTTGAATCCCCTACATCACATCAAATGACCTCACAGGAAGATAAAGTATATAGCTCCGTGGATTATACGCTGATCCGCAGATTGCTTGCTTTTGTCAAACCCTATCGCGCTTCCTTATACATTGTTTTCCTGTTCACAGTTATTGCGGCGGGAATGGCCCCTCTGCGTCCTTTCCTTACCAAATTGGGAATTGATTCATATATCATGGAAAAGGATGAACAAGGACTCATGATGATGGTTGGCATCATTTTATGCGTTCTTCTCATTCATGCCGGACTTCAATATTTCACTTCGATCATGCTTCAAAGAATTGGGCAAAAAGTCCTTTATAATGTTCGCATGGAAGTGTTTAATCACATACAATCTTTGTCACTGCGCAGTTATGACACAACTCCGGTCGGCAGACTCGTCACGCGTGTAACCAATGATATCGAAGCACTAAATGAATTGTTTACATCCGGTGTGGTAACGATTTTTTCCGATATACTCCTCATTGCATTCATCATTAGTTTTATGCTTGCAACTAGCTGGGAAGTCACTTTGGTGACAATCGGAGTCCTTCCGATTTTGATCATAGCAACTATTATTTTTAGAAAAAAAGTACGAGTGGTGTATAGTGAGACAAGAAGACTCATTGGTAAACTCAATGCCTTTTTGAATGAGTATATTACCGGCATCACAACAATTCAATTATACTCACAAGAATCTTCAAGGTTCAATGAGTTTGACGATATCAATACTGAGCATCGTAATGTTCAATTGAAAACCATCTCTTATTATGCATCATTCTTCCCTGTTGTTGAATTCACAAGCGCGCTTGCTCTTGCTCTGATTCTTTGGTATACATCATCACATATTTTCGAAGGCACAATGTCACTCGGAATGCTGATTGCATTCACGCAATATGCAGAGATGTTTTTTAGACCCATCAGAGATTTAACAGAAAAGTACAATACCTTACAGAGTGCTGTTGCGGCCGCAGAACGAATCTATGATATTCTTGACACACCAATTCCGATGCAGGATCAGCAAGATGCTCAAGAATTGAAAGGATTCAATGAAACAATAGAATTCGACAAAGTCACATTTGGATATGTTCCCGATAAAACCGTTCTGCATGATATAGCATTCACTGTCAAGAAAGGTCAAATGATTGCCCTTGTCGGTGCCACAGGTTCCGGAAAAAGTTCCATTGTGAATCTCCTCTGTAGATTTTACGATCCAAATTCAGGTGCAATCCGTATTGATGGCAAAGACATTCGTAGTTTCACAAAATCCTCACTTCGATCACATATTGCATTGGTATTGCAGGATGTTTTTCTGTTTTCTCGGTCAGTGGCTGACAATATTTCTCTTGGCAATCCTTCCATCTCCCGCGCTGAAATAGAAAAAGCGGCTGAAGCATTGGGTGCATCAGAATTCATTAAGTCATTACCACAGGGCTTTGATACGGAGATGATTGAAAGAGCAGGTAATCTTTCCGTTGGACAAAAGCAACTGATTTCATTTTGTCGTGCACTTGCATATGATCCCGACATTCTCATTTTGGATGAAGCAACCTCGAGCATTGATACAGAAACTGAACAACTCATCAATGCTTCGCTTGATACATTGATGAGCAATAGAACATCAATTGTGATTGCGCATCGATTGTCAACTATACAGAAAGCCGATAATATCATCGTTTTGCATCAAGGGATCATTCGAGAAATGGGTACACATCAAGAATTGCTCAAGCAAAAAGGGTATTATGCTCGCTTGCATGCATTGCAATTTGGGGGATAATTTCATTCATCATTTTGATAACCATTACTTCACAGTTTGATGCTTGAAAACAAGTCAATTATTGTATTTTGCGGTTGACTTTCACAAACATTAGGAGACCTATCATGGAAGGGCTATTATTCATTGGATTCATAGTATTTTTCATATTGTTATTGTCACTCAGAACGGTGGCTCAAGGCACAGTTGCAGTGGTCACATCATTCGGTAAATATCGTCGACTTATGTCGCCCGGTCTGAATATCAAAATTCCAATCATCGAAACCATTCATCGTAGAATCAGCGTGCAAAATCGTTCGGTTGAATTGGAATTTCAAGCGATCACAATCGATCAAGCAAATGTACAATTCAAAACGATGCTCCTCTATTCAGTACTTGATCAAAAAGAAGAAACAATTCTGAATGTTGCCTTCAAATTTGTTGATGAGCGTAATTTCATGCAAGCACTCATTCGTACCGTTGAAGGCGCTGTTAGAAGTTTTGTAGCAACCAAAAGACAATCCGAAATTTTATCTCTCCGCAGAGAGATCATCGATCATGTGAAAGACCAATTGGACAATACACTTGAATCTTGGGGCTATCATTTGATTGATCTTCAGATGAATGATATCACATTTGATCAAATCATCATGGATTCCATGGCAAAAGTCGTGTCTTCCAATAATCTCAAAGCTGCCGCAGAGAATGAAGGTCAAGCATTACTGATCACAAAAACAAAACAAGCCGAAGCAGATGGAAATGCAATCAAGATCAGTGCAACCGCTGAAAAAGAAGCTGCTCAAATGCGTGGTCAAGGCATTGCATTATTCAGACAGGAAGTTGCAAAGGGCATGAGTGAAGCAATCAAGGAAATGGATTCTGCAGATGCTGATGCTTCCGTGATTTTGTTCTCCATGTGGAATGAAACCTTGCGACATATCGCCGAGAATGGAAAAGGCAATGTAATGTTCTTTGATGGATCCACCGAGGGCATGCATAAAACCATGCGTGAATTATTGGCCATGAGTCAAGGCACGATGTTTGAAGGTTCAAGAAAACACAATCAATCACAATAACAATATTTAATTCAAGATGTCATATGTCTTTGCCAATGATCGGTATCATGATCTTCACGGAACAGAAGGAAGATTCCATGCCGTTCTCGGGGAATTGGTTGAAATAGGATCATTTGAAGGGTATACTCTGATTGTTCCAACCGGCAGACGCAAGCGCATGCTGGATCGAATGCTCACCCGCGACTTATACAATCGGCATTTCAAGCCTGTGCCTGATTTGCCGATTCATACATTGGAGCGTTTTGCACAGAGTATTTTTGAGAGCATTATTCCGCGAGGAACTCATCGCATCATTTCCGATGCATATCGACTCATGTTATTTGAAGAAGCAATGGAGACTGTTGATCTTCCATTTTACAGAGGACTGAGCGATCATCTATCCAGACAGACCATAGAGAAATGTGCAGAATTACTATATGGTTTGCGCAAAGATGGCATTACGGCAGAAGCGCTTTCACATGAATTGCAATCACCAGATCCAAAATCCATGCATGGAATTCATGATGTAAACCGCATTCATGATTTATCGGTGATTTTGGCCGAATATGAAATGATTCTTGCTCGCGAGAATTTATTGGATTATCCTGCATTACTTGCCCTCATCACTGAAACAATTCACAAAAGTCCTGATTCGATACTTGATTATGGTATCATTATCATGGATGGATTTTCTGAGTTCACGGAACCCGAGTGGTTATTCTTGGATGCACTCGAACGATCACATACTCCATTTGCTTGTTTTCTTGAATATGATCCAGCAAATGGTCCACTATTCGGCAACTTTGACGAAACTTTTTCCAAGCTTGGAAATACGGGATTCAAACCACATAAAATGACATCGCATGATGGTGAATATTCAGAATTGCATGATCATTTGCGACATCATCTTTTCTCAGGAAGAAGACCAATTGTTCAGGATTCATTTAAGAATCCATTCACGATATTGGAATGTATGCATCCTCAAGCCGAAGTCGATGCCATAGCTCGCTATGTGAAATGGCTTCATGGAATCAATCAAGTTCCACTGAGTGATATAGTCATTGCCATGCGCAATCCAGAACAATATTCCGGATTATTCAGAGAAATCTTTCCATTGCATGGTTTGCCTGTGAATATCACGGATAGACCAAAGCTTCCGACATCACCAGTCATCACTGCGGTCTTTCTTCTCTTTGACATTATCCGTCATTCCTGCAGAATCGAAGATTTGCGGAATATCATCATGAGTCCGTATATCATTCTTCCAACACTGAAGCAAAACCCCAAACTTCTTGAAGCATTTGATCATGTGATCAAAGCAATGCGAATCAAAGGCGGTAAAGGAATCAGGGAATGGGAAAAAGCATTAGTGTCTTATAGAAGGTTATTACGAGATAGAGAGCGTGAAATCATCATGCAATTGCGCCCGGACCGTGATGCACTCAAGAATCTAAACAAGAGACAATCTGAAATTTCTCTGATTGAGGATGTGCTTTCGATTTTACAGGATATTCTCCCCTCTCAGGAATCGATGATAACTCCTGATCAGGCGATTCAGAATCTCAAAGAACTCATCAAGAAATGCGGCATCATGGAAATGCTAGAAACACTTTCCATGAATCAAAAGAAACATATAAGTATCGACATTCATCAAACTTCTTCTGAATTGTTGGAGCGCGATGTTCGCGCACTCCGAATGCTCTTTCAATTGATGGATGAATATGCTGTATTGCGAATGCACAGGAATCCGAATGTGCTTTCTTCCATGAAAGTGCATGTAGAACGCATCACATCCATAGTGCATGGTTCACAATTTCAAATTCGTGAAAAGCCGGGAACAGGAATCACGGTCACTTCAATGGAACAAATCAGAGAATTGGAATACTCCAATATCATTCTATGTGGTATGTATGAAGGTTCTTCACCATTGACATATACTGCTGATAATTTTATGGGAAGAGAATTACCTGATTCTGAAGAAAGGCATATACGAAGAGAAAGGATGAGTTTTTACTTATCCCTCGTTCATCATGCACCAAGCGAAAAGCCTCGCTCATTTTTACTATCATATCCTGCTATGAGCATGGATATGACAGAACTCATGAGATCTCATTTTCTTGATGAATTAATGCTCATCACAGGAATGAATCCAGAACTTGATATTTGTAAACAAACAGATCAACAAGATGATCGACTCACATTCTTACAATATCTCACAAAAAGAGAAGAATCAGTTGATATTGCTCTTGCGAATAATGATGTTTCATATGCAAAACTGAATGAAATCATCATGAAATGGAATTCTAAAAATCAGATTCAAAGGAAGCATGAACCAATAACACAACATGCAGCCTTCAATCGTGATGTGTTTTCCATCACAGAATTGAATGAATATGCTGAATGTCCTTATCTCTATTTTTCCAAAAGGTTGTTACGACTCAAAGAAGAGGATACTGTTACTTCTTGGATTTCATCATTGGAGAATGGGATTTTCTTTCATGATGTACTCCATAAATTTTATACCTCTAGACTCTTCCCTCATCAAAGTAGGCATGTGCTTCAACCAATTCAATTTGATTTGGATAAGAAAGAAGAATATAAGAAAGAACTCCATCGCATTGCCCGCAATGAGTTTGCATTGATTGATTATAATCATCCATTTATCGAAGTGGAAAGGCAAACCATTTTCGGAAATGAAGAAAAAGGAATCAAAGGCAGGCTTGACATATGGTTTGAAATGGAATGGAATCACATGAAGTCATCCACACATAAACCGACTCTCTTTGAAATTGGCTTTGGAAATAAGAATGATGCAATTCCGGCAATCGATCTCGGAAATGGTCTCAAACTCAAAGGGAAAATTGATCGCATAGAGCTATCACCCGATATGCAGTCTTTTATCATAGCTGATTATAAGACAGGAAAAAAAATTCCGACAAATGCAGACATAAATAAAGGGAAAGAACAACAAATGCCTTTATATGCGCTTGCCGCTAAACAATTCCTACATAATGAATTTCGACTGGATACTTGTAATTTCAAACATGCCATCTATTATTCTTTACATGATGGTACATCAAAAGTGGTATTGGACCCTGAACAAAAAAGATCACCTTCAAAGCCATTGGAAGAACTTCTGAAGCTCTCTCAGCAATATGTTGCATCAATTCATGAAGCAGATTTTCATGTAAAGGACAAAAAGGAAGCATTTTGTGAACATTGTACATTTGATTCTTTGTGTAGAATCAAAGCAATGCCACCAATGCGCGGTGAAATTGGTCCGGAAGAGGAAGCATAAACAATGCTCATAGCTTTCAATAAACCATATGGCATTATTTCTCAATTCACGAGTGATGGCTCAAAGAATGGAACCCTTGCGGAATTTAATTTTCCCAAAGATGTTTATCCGATAGGTAGATTAGATGCAGACTCGGAAGGTTTACTCTTGCTTAGTGATGAAGCATCGCTCAATGCTCGCTTGCTTTTACCTGAACATGCTCATGAACGCATCTATCATGTACAAGTAGAAGGTATTCCAGATGAACAAGATGTACGATTGCTTCAAAGTGGTACACTTAGCATTCAAGGATATACCATTCTTCCTTGTACGGCTTCACTCATTGATATACAATATCCAGATCGCATACCACCCATCAGAGTCAGAAAAACCATTCCCGATTCTTGGATCGAATTGAAATTACATGAAGGAAAAAATAGACAAGTTCGAAAAATGACAGCCGCCATCGGGCATCCCACTTTACGACTGATTCGTGTTGCAATCGGTGCATATCTTTTAAATGATATGGCTCCCGGAACTTGGCGCATATTGAATGAACAAGAAAGAACTCTCATATTCTCAAAGCGATGATACATGGAATGTTTATTTGCTCCCGATTTATGTATTGATTCCACAGACATTACACTCTCACAAGAAGAGTCAAAGCATGCCAAAGTTTTGAGATTGAAAGAAGGCGATTCACTTCTTCTTTCATCTGGAAATGGAATCCTCGCTAAGGGCAATATTCGGCAGATATCAAAAGACACGATTCAAGTTTCCATTCTTGAATGCAGAGAAATGGCACATGAACTTCCCTTTTCTTTCGGAATCATGCTCCCGATTCTTTCATCTAAGGACAGAATGGAATTTGCAATTGAGAAATTAACTGAACTCGGCATACAAGATATCTACCCTTTTATAAGCGCGAGAAGTCAGGTCCAATCCATCGATATTGACAGACTCCAATCAAAAGCACTTTCTGCAATGAAGCAATGCAAAAGATCCATTCTTCCAAGAATACATCCATTACAATCAATATCTGATATTGAACTTGTCAGAAATAACTATCAAACACTGATTCTTGGGGATGTGAAAGGTTTGACTGCCATACCTGCATCACAACATAAGCATTCATCCATACTCATTTGCATAGGACCTGAAGGCGGATTTTCCGACGAAGAGCAGGAAATTCTTCGATCATGCCCGCAAACACTTCCCATTAGACTCGGTAATTCGCGTTTGAGAGCCGAGACAGCCGCAATTGCTCTCACATCCATTGCTACATTTCATTATTCCTGAGTATTGGCACACTGCAAAATAAATGACATTTTTGCAGTGCATTTTGACTACATAAATGGCTGATTTCATGAGATATTTCCTCTATTGCTTTCTTTGCATATTCATACCGGCAATTGCCTTTGCACAATTCACAGGAATTGACTCCAAAAATTTCCCCATGATTCGTGCCTATGGAGGAGGAACCATCTTTGCAAATGCCAAGACTTCCGATTTCACGGTCACAGAGAATGGTCTTCCAATGACCAATGCGATGTCTGTCGAATGCTCCACCGCAGTCAATGATCCTTCTGTCAGCGTTGTTCTTGTCATTGATATTAGTGAGTCAATGAATGAACGCATGAGTAATGGAAGAACGAAACTTGAATGGATGAAAAATGGTGCAAAGAGTTTCATTAATTCTCTTGTCTTCAATGGCACCACGCAATGTGCTATCATCACATTCAATGGGATATCCTATATTCTTAGTGATTTTCAAACTACTGCAAGACCACTCATTGAAGCAATAGATGGTATCCAATATGGTTTGGGTGCTACGAATTATGAATATCCTCTGATTGATCCACAAAAAAGTGCTGTTGCATTATTGAAAAACACCCCTTCATGGGTACGCAGAGCAGTGGTTTTTCTCACGGACGGAACGCCCAATCAAGATCCACCAAAGACAAGCATCATCAATCAACTCAATCAATTGAAAGTAACTTTATATGCAATTGCATTGTCATTCGATGCCAGTCCGGATCTTCGTGAAATCGCTGAGAAAACAGGTGGAACAACCAATATCGCAAACACCGAAGATTTGCTCGTAAATATTTATAAAGAACTAGGTAATAAAAGACCTACCACAACCTATTGCTGGCTTTCCTATACCGCTCCTTTCGGATGCACTGAGGCAAGTCGCAATCGGAATGTGCAAATCAATTATCGACCAACAAATCTCAGACAAAATTTCACATATTCAGCGCCAACAACTTCTGTTGCCTCCATTCAACTTTCTCAGGCCGTCTTGCCTCCATTTCCGGATATTGCTCCGGGACAGCAAGCCACTCAGCAAATTACCATCACTGCAAGAAATGCGGATATGACGATTACCGCTGACAATTCCACATTACCTGCCAATTTCAGAGTCTCGGATTGGGGTGGAAGCGCACCTCCTTTCGTTCTCAAGTCCGGAACTTCACGAGTGATCACGATTCGTTTCACGCAAACCAATCCTCGTGATATTCGCAGTGGCAGACTGCGCTTGCTTGGAAATCCATGTAATTCAGAATATGTATCACTAAGTGGTGGCGCAAAAAAAGTGGTAATCGTTTCTCCAAATGGTGGCGAAACACTCAGCTCTTGTGATTCCATACTGATCACTTGGGGTGGAGTTGATGCAAGTGATACCGTCAGACTTCAATATTCCATGAACAATGGAACTTCCTGGAATTTGCTCAGCAACTCAGCAACAGGATTGAGCCATACTTGGAAACCACCTTCAAATGGACAATATCTCTTCCGCATTGCGGCAAGAACGACAAGAACAGGAGGCATGGCAAATATTCATGGGGCAGGAGCAGGAAGTGAAGCAGGAAATGGTATCGCGACAAATGCACAAGCTTCTTCATATGCCGTAACGGGTCATTATGAAAAACAACTTTCCATGAATGGTCAACAAATTTCCTCAACAAGAACTCAAGACATGTTTCTCGGTAGATTCCGCGATGACAATGTTTTATGGCTTCGAACCGGCGCTCAATTCTTTACTTCATTTCTTCCATATACGAATGCTTCCGGAAAAGCCGTTCTTGTGGATAGTAATGATGTAATCTATACTGCGAGCGAGTTGACTCGCTCGGTCAATGGTGGAAGGATTTCAGTCATACTTCAAAAAATAACAACTTCGGGAAGCATCGATTGGAGCAAAGAAATCTTGGCTTCACAAAAGAGCATCGCCGCAAGATCACTTGGAAGAGATAGTCTTGGGAATTATTATCTCAGCGGACTCTATGATGGACAATTCTCTGTTCCTGTGAAAACCGGCGGATCCGCAACCATTACAGCAGTAGGTCAAAGACCATTTACATTGATATTCAATAATCGCGGTGAGTTTTTAGCTCTTCGAGACAGTATTTCAAAAGGGTATCTTCACTTCCCTGCTGATACAGCCAAGGATTCCATTGGAACAATGTATACCGTCAGAACATTTTCCAATACTCTCACATTGCCTGATACATTATTCAGAAGTGCCGGTAAGCAGGACATTGCAATTCGTTTGAGTGGAAGAATCATGACACCGCCTGATCAGAGTGATGGAATTAGTACCGTAATCACACCACTTCTGACATTGAAGCAAAGTACCATAACAATACCTTCGATTCAAGTTGGAGAGTCCGTCGATCATGTAGTTACTGATTATTTGTGCAATCGATCAAGCACACCAATCATTTTGGATGAGTCAATTATCACGAATGTCAATGGTTTATCCATTTTGGAGCCGGTGGCCGGTACGGTAATTCCCGGTGATACATGCATACAAGTGACATATCGCTTTATGCCATCAGCGAAGGGGCAGCAAAATGGTTTAGTTCGATTTGGCAATACTTGTACATTCACTACCGGGACCATTCGAACTGAAGCATTTTCACTTGGCGCTTCCATTTCAAATCTGGATTGGAATATCAAACGCATCAAGACAGTAACTCCAGATTCCATACTCATAAGAAATACAGGTGATGATGACTTGACCGTGAAATCAATCAGAGTGTCGAATGGATTGTCATTTACGCTTCGCAATCTCCCTACATTGCCATATGTTTTGAAGGGTAATTCCACTCTTGCTTTAACATGTGATTTCATTCCGGCTGATACCATTGCATTTCAGGATTCTGTAATCGTTGAAATTGATCAATTGAAAGAACCCTTGATTGGATTACTTGTGGGCAAAGGCGGACTTCCGATATTTTCATCAAAAGGATATGCATTCCAAACCACAGCTGTGAATACGACTTCAACAGAAGTAGCGGACATCAAAGCCGAGAATCTTTCTTTAACAATGCCTTTGCATATATCAGGCATTTCATTTTCCATGAATGAAGGTGATTTTTTTATCATACAATCCGATCAATTACCTGCTGATGTTTCCGGAAATACTGCGCATGCAACCAAGATAGGATTTAAGCCGATTAAGGCCGGCAATCGTATTGCATACTTGAAATTCACTCATGATGGTAGTTCTGGACCGGATGAAAAGCCACTCATCACAGACAGTGTGTTGATTGAAGGAGTCGGAATCAGCAAAGGATTGGTGATTGACACCGTACTTGATATGGGTACAATCCTCACATGTGATATCGCAGTGAAAGATCTCATCATCACGAATCCAAATGATCAAGATATTCGCATCATAGATATTACAATCAGCGATCTTCCAGGAAATGCATTTGCTTCCGCATTTTATGCAAAAGGTGCTCCGATTATCGTGCCTGCAAAAGGGAATGCACCACTTACTGTTGGCTTTGTTCCCAATCGTATTGGCCAAGTTAATGCATTACTCAAATGTACCGCGGAAGATGGCACTGTCTATTCCATATTTCTGATTGGAGATGGAATTACAATGCCATCAACACTCACGATTAATGGTCAGGCAACACAAAGCATTGCTTTAATTCCCGGCACAAAATCGAATTTTGACATTGCACTATCCACTCAAAAAGCACTCAATTATCCTCGCATAGACAGCGTAATTTTTGATGTGCAGTATCCGAATGCGCTCTTCACTTTAGATTCAGTAAGCTCTCTGCAAGCGAAATGGAATGCATCGATTGTAAGTCATGACCCACTCCTTGGAAAAGCAAGTATTCTGGCTTATAGCCAAACTTCCACAAAAGAATTTCCAAGTGGTTCACTTATTCGCTTGCATACAACCAACTACCTCGGTGATCCTGCAAATCAGCAAATGAACATTCAATCCAAAGTCAATGCAACATGTATTGATTCATCAAAAGCCCAAGCCGGCTTTACATTGGATGCAGTGTGTTTTGCGCAAGGGCGATTTATTTCAGTGATGAAAGATGCATTTACGATTGGAGTTTCAGACAAAGAACTCACTTTCAGCATGCCATTCACTGGTCTGTCCGAAGCATATATCGTAGATATTTCAGGCAGAATCATTTCTTTGCTGCCACTGCATGAAAGAATGTCCGGAAATCACCATGCAATGCTTCCTGATGTATCACAAGGAGTGTATATGATCATTGCGAAAAATGGTCCATATCATGTCCAAAAACAAATCATCATACACAATACATCCATTCTCCATTGAATTGAGTAATCACCATGAACGATATCATGCAATCGGCAATAGAAAGAGCTTCTCAGATAATCGAAGATAGAAGACATATACATCATAATCCGGAATTGTCTTTCCAAGAGCATGAAACTTGTGCTTATATTTCACGGCGCTTGGAATCGATGAATATCCAGCATTCCATTATTGCCAATACAGGAATCATAGCCTTGATCGGTTCGGGCGAACGATGCATTGCGCTTCGTGCAGACATCGATGCATTGCCGATTGAAGAAGAGACAAATCTCGAATTTGCTTCCTGTAAGAAAGGCATCATGCATGCATGTGGTCATGATGCACATACTGCCATGCTTTTGGGTGCGGCATCGATACTGAAAGAGAGAGAGCAATCATTGAAAGGGACAGTGAAATTACTCTTTCAACCTGGTGAAGAAAAAGTACCCGGTGGAGCAAGTATCATGGTTGCCGAAGGAGCGCTCGAAAATCCCAAACCTGATGTGATATTTGGTCAACATGTCTACCCGGATGCACCATGCGGAGAAGTTCAAATCAGCATTGGACCCACAATGGCATCAGCTGATGAACTCTATTGGACAATTCATGGAAAAGGTGCACATGCAGCTCAGCCGCATCAAGGGATTGATCCAATACTCATTGCTTCTGAACTTATTCTCCATTTACAATCTCTGATCACAAAATCACGCAATCCACTTCTACCCGGCGTACTCGGCATCACTTCCATTCATGGTGGATCAGCAACAAATATCATCCCGGAAATGGTCGAGATGAAAGGTACTTTGCGTTCATTCGATCCCGAATGGCGTGAGAGTGCAATGATCATGATTAAGGAACATTCCGAACAATTATGCGCAATGCATGGAGCCACTTGTGAAGTCAAGATTCTTCGCGGCTATCCAGCTGTTCACAATCATGAAGGCGCAGCAACATTTGCCATCAATACCGCGAAGGGTTTATTTGGTGAGGCAGGTGTAACAAACTTTGAGCCCAAAATGTGGGGAGAAGATTTCGCCTATTATGGTCAGCATATTCCAGCAGCATTCTGGATGCTCGGCGTTAGACCCCATGATCAAAACTCCATGCCTGGATTGCATAATGCAAAGTTCACTCCTGATGAACAGGCATTGCCATTCGGTGCTGCCATGATGACCAAAATCGCCATAGATTGGCTTGAGAACAATGAGTGATCGGTTCATCATCTTCTTTGACAGTGAGTGCATGCTTTGTAATTCATCCGTACAGTGGATTCTGAAGCATGAGAAAAAACATGATGTGCAATTTGCACCTTTGCATGGTGTAACATTCAATGAGCTTCCAATTGAGAGAGATGATTTACCTGATTCGATTCTTGTTTGGAAGGATAATGCCTTACACATGAAAACCTCGGCAATCATTCATGTTTTGCATGGTATGGGTGGAAAATGGAATATTCTATCAGGATTATTGCGAGTTATTCCCCTTTTTCTTTCTAATTCCATATATGATTTCGTAGCCGGAAAGCGCTATGGGTGGTTTGGTAGGACGGCGGAATGTATGCTCATGAAGGGTCCGATGAAGCATCGTTTTCTTGACTAATTATTTCTTTTTTTGTAGCGTTTTCTTCCCCATTCTCTCAATCATACCGAGAATTTGTGAGAAATCTTTTCTATATGATGCAGGAAATCCTCTTTGTGCATCATAATATTCGATAATGGTGTCTTGCCTGAAATAGGTTGAGGTTTTCACATACACTTTGCATTTCCCTTTCTCCTCTTCTCTGATCAATGAAATCAAAATCTCTCTTTCATTGAGCGCCCCTTGTTTGATATATGTTCTCGCAATCAATGTATCAATTGAAGAATACTGAATCTGATATCCCAACTGAGGTAGCGAATCTTCGATGGAACGAAAAAACACAGAGTTCGAATCTTTGTGAAAAGCAAATGAGAAATGTCTTGATATATCTGCGCTCGCACAAGAGAATAAAATGAGTCCAATCAAGATCAAGAATGATTTCATGATCAATCACTCATGTTTATGACATCCACCGCCATCGGCAAGTATGATCAGATCACCCGAATTAGTGCCACGAGAAAGGAGTGAATCTTGAGGCAGATATTCCCAATCTCGAGTGAGATTATACATTCCGACTCTTTCTTCATTTGAAGTGTAAAAACCAAGACTCGCGGCTATGACGGGAATCACATCATTCACGGGCAAATGCTCATTGACATTCACTCTGTAAATCTGACCCGAATAACCTTTGCAAACAAATACTTCCATGTTCTACTCAATTAAAAAAGACATGGCGAAAATACGCAATTCTTTTGAACCTTTGTTTGAATCCACGGAAAGCCATAAGTTTGTGCGTCCGTTGGAGGTGCCGATTCTTCGGCTGAGATTATACTCTTCGAACCTGATCCGGGTAATACCGGCGTAGGAAAACGATACAAGCTCATATTTTGAGTTCTCGCCTCTTGCGGAATAGTTTTGTTTCACTATTCCGATTCCATCATGTTTAACATCATTTTCTTTCTGCTTGCATCAAACATTGCATTTGCACAACAGAGCAAATCCGATACAAGCAAGTCGAAAACCTATATCACCCCAAGCGTAACGGTGAGTTCAACGACGGCAAATGATACATCCACCGTCACTTTTTCCGATTTGACTGAAAAAGAGATCAAGAATTCATATACCGTCCAAGACATCGCCCAGCATTTGTCGATGCTACCCTCCATCTATGCAGTTTCACAGAATGGGAACAACATCGGTTATACATCCATTTCTTTGCGTGGATTCGATCAAAGAAGAATTGCGGTGATGATCAATGGTGTTCCGCAAAATGACCCCGAAGATCATAATGTCTATTGGATCAATATGCCCGATTTGCTCGCGAGCACAGATCGCGTGCAAGTCCAACGAGGAGCAGGTCTCATGAATTATGGCGCTGCGGCAATGGCTGGTAGTGTAAGCGTTCTCACAGCTTCAGGTTCTCGCGAATCAGCTATTCGCTATTCACAGTTTCTTGGTTTTCAGCAATATGGTGATGCACTGACCGGTGAAGACAAATTCGCATCAACGGTTTCAAAATCCTCCATTGAATTACAAAGCGGACTCATTAATAATCAATATGCAATTTCGGCAAGACTCACCTCGATTCAATCCGATGGGTATAGACAACATTCCTGGGCGCAATTGCAAAGTTTTTTTCTGAGTGCGACTAGATTTGACGATAATCTCACTACGCAAATCAATGTCTATGGAGGTCCCGTCCGCGATGCCCTTGCCTATACAGGCATACCCAAAGCATGGATTCAGAATCCCGCGCTACGGAGATCCAATCTCAATGGTTGGGCTTATGATACAACCGGAAAAGCGATTGCTTGGTCAGGTACTAGACGCTTGCAAGAAATAGAAGAATTCTCTCAGCCACATTATGAGATATTGAATGATTGGTCCATCACCTCGAATCTTACACTCAAATCAACCCTCTTCTACTATACCGGTGATGGCTATTTTGATTATGATGCATCTTGGGCAGATGCCGGCACATTGCGACTAACTCCTGAATTTGGAGTCACAGGCAATCCGACAATTGGCAATGCAATAGTGCGAGGTTTTGTTGGAAATCGTCATGGCGGTTGGATCCCGCGACTCGTTTGGGAACATGGCAATGGAAGACTCACAACAGGACTTGAAATTCGCTCACATCGCTCCCTTCATTGGGGAGCCGTACAATATGCGGAAGGTCTTCCCGAAGGCTTTGATCCCGATTTCAAGATCTATCAATATAATGGCATGCGTACCATTCTCTCGGCATTTGCCAGAGAAGAATATCAAGCGAGCGAGCGATTGATGCTTCAAGGTGAATTACAAGTCGTGCATCATCGATATGGAATTGAACAAGAAAAAGCAGGAAATACATTCACTTCATATCATTCATCGAATAGTACAATGATTGGTAATGGCGATCAATTATTCTCCATCAATTATCTTTTTGCAAATCCACGCATCGGTATGCATTATGCATTGAATCAGAAAGAGCGCATCATTGTCTCAATTGCTTATACTTCAAGAGAGCCACGTATGAGAAATCTCTATGCCGCATCGGATTCCTATTTTGGGGCAATGCCACTATTCGAACAAGTCGCCATCAATGATTCAATCAATGGGTATGATTTCACCAAACCATTTGTCAAGCCCGAATCCATGCTCAATCTCGAACTTGGCTGGCATCATACATCTGAGTTTGAACGCTTTGGCATCACTGGTTATGCAATGGAATTTTTTGATGAACTCGTGAAGAGTGGAAGACTCGATATTTTCGGCGCTCCGATTGATGGCAATGCACCGCGTACAAGACATATCGGGATAGAACTCGAAGGATGGAAATCATTCCCCATACACAATGGCAATGCACTTGAAATCGCTGGTAATCTAACTATGGGATATAATCGAATCGTTGACATGAATTATTTCACGGGCAATGGATCACCAATTTCACTCAATGGCAATCGCATCGCTGGCTTCCCTGATTTTATGGGGATGTTGCGCATCGGTTATCGCAATCAAACAACCGGCATATCACTCAATATGCGACATATCGGTTCATTCCGTTCTGATAATTTTGATGATGATTTGATCAATAATCAAGAATTGATTACTGATCTCCAGAACTCATTCAATGGCTATTATGCCGATAATATCGTGGATGCATATACCGTTTTTGGATTGGACATCGATCATACAATTATGTCGATTGGCGGTCCCATGCAATCCCTCAGATTACGATTGCAGGTACAAAATCTCTTCGACATGCTCTATGCATCGGGCGCGGAAGGAAAAGAATTCTTTCCCGGTCAAAGACGCATGATCATCTTCGGCGCAGAACTTGAATTGTAATTATTGTACTTCAAATGTCAGACATTTCAAGTATGAAGTTTCCGGCATAATTGGAAGAATCGGATGACATGGACTTTGTCCACCCGATTGTATCAATCGCAAGGAACGATTCACTCTTTTGGATTCCGTCTGAACGATTTCAATGAGCATTTGCGCGCTCAAATGTTGAGAGCAACTTGCGCTCACAAGAAATCCACCAGGCCTGATGAGTTTCAGGGCTTGCCTATTGATTTCCGCATAGCCACGCTTGGCCCGAGCCAGTGTGGCTTTGCTTTTTGTGAAAGCAGGAGGATCAAGAATAATCATATCCCAAGTTTTTCCGGCTTGAACGGAAGACTTCAGAAAATCAAAAACATCTGCCTGTTCGAATTTCACTTGTGAAAAATCATTCAATTCAGCATTCCTCTTGGATGCTTCGATTGCTTGTTTTGCGCTATCGATTCCAAGCACGGATTTCGCTCCACCTTTAGCTGCATGCAATGCGAAACCACCTTGATTGGTGAAACAGTCCAATACATCAAGTCCGCTTGACAATTGCTCCACCCACTTTCTATTCAATCGCTGATCAAGAAAATATCCTGTTTTTTGTCCATGCACGAGTGAAATCTCAAGCTGAATATCATGTTCTTGAATATTGATAGTATCCGGAATCTCACCATACACAATATATTCTCCTTGCTGCAGACCCTCTTTAAGCCTAAGTGGTGAATCATGTTTTGCAATCACGCCTTTGAGACCTGGAAGAATTTCTTTCAATGCTGAAATGATCATGTCAATGCGAGCATCCATACCAGCGGACAAACATTGCATGGCGCAATACTCACCATATCGATCGATGATCAAACCAGGCAGTTCATCCGATTCACCAAAACATAATCGATACGAATTCATGTTTGGAAATACTCTCTCGCGAATTGCTAATGCGGAGCGAAGTCTCTTCACAAAAAATTCGACATTTATATCTTCATGTGTATGCAATAATCGAATGGCAATAGAACTATGAGCATTATAGAAACCGACTCCGCAGTCATAGTCATAATCTGTCATGAGTCTGACAAGTGACCCCGCAGGAAGTGAATCATGTTTTTTGAGTGATTCGGCAAAAACCCATGGATGACCTTCTCGAATGCGACCATGCATGGAAGGAAGGAGTTTGAGTATTGGTATTTCGGCGTTTTGTGACATCTTTTTTTTCCTTTTGAACATGCAAATCTATTGCTTTGCAATCGAACAGGTGCAAGAATCATCAATAATGCTAATTTGTGGTCATGATTTCTCGATTCCTCAATATCATATTCTTCTTCTGCCTGCAGAGTGTCATTCTTAAAGCTCAACAAGAGCAAATATCGCTCTTGAATGCATTTCCTTTGACAGACTCTCTGTTGAAACAGCAAGAATGGAGATATGGAACAGATAAGATTGCAAATACATTCTTGTTCTCATCTGATATACTGATTCGAAATATTGCAATAACCGGAACGGAATATCTCTTCAAGAAGCGCTATCGGGGTTCCATCATGCGAACCAATACAATAGCTGTCCAAGACAATATCACGGTACAGGGTCTATTAAAACATGAACTCTCGGATGCAATCCAAGCACTTGGACAAATACTCTATAGCTCTCGCTCTGATTCTCGAGACATAGCTCTCCAATCAGCCAAAAGAATGGGTGGGTATATAGGACTTGGATATCAAGGGAATCTCTTTAGCGGAGAAGTATATGGTGGATTTGAAGCCAATGAACAATTGGGAATCAAAGGTGGGGGTGCCTCAGCTTATGGGCATATCAGACATGTCCCTATTAATCTCAGCGAAGGATTGATGTTGCAAAGTGAGGGACGAGGACAATTCACCGCTATAGACAGCATGCGAAATATGGCCGATATTGATGTGATGTTAAGTGCATTTTCCTATCAGCAAAATGGAAGTCGCAATAGAATATACATGCAAATTCGGAGTACCATGCTCAATAGAGATTTCTATTCTCCCCAAGGCAGTAATTCCGGGGCACTTGCCATTGAAAGACGACTCGAACAAAGAAATCGAGCTGATGCTGATATAGGGATTGAAATCTTGCCAAAATTTTCAGCCAATTTCATGCTCAATGCCGAAATAGCAGATATCGCACGATTATTTAGAAATCCCATCACCGAATTCAGCAATACCGCAATCAATCGCAATTTGCAGGAATTCATCGTGAATGTGACCGGCTCGCTCAGTTATGACAATGAATCGGGAAATCGTATCACGGGAGGATTCTCATTATTCAATCGAGATGAAAAAAATGCCGTGAAACAAGTCTTTGCAATTGACCAAGATCAATTGGACATCATACGCAAGCAGGAGTTTCAGCGAGATAATGTGTCGAATAGATTCAGACTGTTCTCATTCGGTCAAATCATACTCGGGAAACATGACACAATCGGTTATGATGCATCGGCCTCACTTCTGAGATATGATACGCCGAGTACTTCGAATAATGATGATCGAGATGAACAAACCATCATCGCTTCCCTATTTTGGAAAAGACCGATTGATGAACATCTCACCATTTCTCTGCTAGGTGGATTGCAACAAACACATTTCGTGTTCTTAAAGGCGGAGCGATCTTCACTCAGCAATAGAAATAGCAGCATTCGATTTGCACCCGGATTGCAATGGCGTTCTCGAACTCTTGAATTCAATCCACAATTCGAAGTTCTTGCAAATTACACCATCTATGATTTTGAATTACCTGGAACGGCGGTTCGTAGTTTTAGTTTTAGACAATTCAGTTATCGCGATTCCATTCGCTATGTGTTCAGAAAAGATTGGACAATCGAAGGCAATCTCTTTATCAGGAGATTCGATCGCGGCATCATGTCATGGTCCGAATTCTCTGAAACTCCGATTACCATGAGCACAGAACAATTCTTCAAATTCCTTATGTTTGTTCCCGCCACTCGCATCATGCGCATTGGATTGGGTGGTAGATTCTATCAGCTCATACAGGAGCCATATTCTCGTTCCATCGGACAAAACGCTTCCCAGCTCAATGCAAAAACATTGATTTATGGTCCTGAAATGTTTGCCCAAGCCCAATTTCCCGATGGCAGTTCGATATCTTTGCGTTCATGGTATGAATGGCAATTGTTTGGCGAATCATCGCGCAGGAATCAAATCAATTTATTTCTTCAAGCTTCATTATTTCTCTGATCAATATGCAATCAATACGCGGAACAAAAGACATTCTCCCTCAGGAAATCGCATCATGGCATGCGATTGAGAGCATCATTCGATCATTGACATCCCAATATGGGTATCAAGAGATTCGTACTCCGATCATGGAATATGCAGAAGTTTTCAAACGATCAGTTGGAGAAGAAACAGATATAGTTGGAAAAGAAATGTATACGTTTCCTGATCGTGGTGGTGATGATTTAACCCTACGTCCGGAAGCCACTGCATCTGTGGTTCGGGCTGCGATTCAACATAATCTCACAGCGCAACAGCAAATTGCTCGCGTGTATTATGTAGGACCTTTTTTCCGATATGAGCGTCCTCAAAAAGGACGTCAAAGACAATTCCATCAGTTTGGAAGTGAATTGATGGGCTCTGCAACTCCTGAAGCTGATATTGAAATTCTCTCATTTGCATATGATTTTGTCAGAGCACTTGGCATCAAATCGTATGAATTGAACATCAATACATTGGCTACACCAACAGTAAGACAGCAATTCAAAGCAAGACTTGTAGAATACTTTTCTTCATTTCAAGCTGAATTGTCAGAAGATTCCAAGAATAGGTTGACCACAAATCCACTTCGCATTTTGGATTCAAAACATCCTACAGATAAAGCATTATGTGAAAAGGCACCAACATTGATCGAAATGTTAGATAGTGAAAGTAAAGATCATTTTGATGCAGTATTATCAATGCTGGATGAATTACATATACCCTATACCTTGAATCCAAACTTAGTTCGTGGCTTGGATTACTATTCTCACACTGTATTTGAAATAACGAGTTCTGCTCTTGGTTCTCAAGATGCATTGGGTGGCGGAGGTAGGTATGATCATTTATTTGAGCATTTTGGTGGGAAACATACACCTTGCATTGGTTTTGGATTTGGCATGGAACGACTAATAATTGCAAAATCTGCTGATCAAGTTAATGAGCAACTTCCATCACCGGATCTGTATGTGATTGGATTCGAAACGAGTGATTCTCGAAAGGCAGTCATTGCATTTGCACATGAATTGAGAACAAAGCTTGGCAAGACAGTGATCACAGATGTACAACAGCGATCATTGAAATCACAAATGAAAGAAGCTGACAAAATTGGCGTGAAACATGTGATCATCATTGGCCCGGATGAAGTACAATCAGCAACTTGCATCGTCAAGGATTTGGAAACAGGAAATCAATACACAAAACAGCGTAGTGATTTGGATGGATTATTTAAAGAGTGATATTATATTTTGATGGCTTTTGCAATTACATATCCAATTGCAATTGAAGCGGGAGCAACAATCATCGAAGATATCATATAGAGCATGGCTTCCACGACATGTTTTTCTTTCCAGAGAAGATAAGTTTCTAGACCAAATGTTGAGAATGTGGTGAATCCACCGCAAATACCCACTGTCAAAAAAAGCCACATTGATTGCTTAAAAACTTCCCCTGAAGTTTCCTGCATGGCAAAGAGAGCGCCAAGAATGATGGAACCAATCACATTTACAGCCATGGTTCCGATTGGAAAAAGTCCGGTGCTACCATGCAATGCCTGTGAGATTAGATAACGAAGAATGCTTCCAATCGCACCGCCGAGTCCAACCCATAAGAGCATCATCCAATTGTTTCCTTTTCTATTTCATCCAAATCTGTTGGCAATGGCTGTATTCTATTTTCATAGATGAAGAATGCGCCTCCAATCACAAAGCACACAATCAAGTTGATTCCATGCGTAAGTGTTGCATAGGCCAATGCCTCTTCGGGCATGATGCCGAAAATCGCAACCATTGCAGTTTGAATGAGTGAATGATAGACTCCGATTCCGCCGGGCGCCGGAGTGAATTGGGATAAAGTGCCAACAGAAAACAAAAAGGTGGCATCTATAATGTCAAGATGCAATCGATCTTGAAAATCAAATGAATAAAGCATGATCCACATGGGCAAGAGATAACCGATCCAAATACCAAAGGATTCCAATGTGAGTCGAACATATTGAGAAGGTGTTTTGATCACTTCAAACCCATGCTCAAATGTATCGGTTAAGCGATGAATGCGCTCATAGAAGGATTGAGAAAATGGCTTGACGAATACTTTCAATAACCAATCAGTCAAAGCGGGGAAAAATGCAATGACCAAGATGAGAATGATGATTGAAGATAATATGCCGATGACTGATAGCATCTGCGCCCAAGAAAACCAAGGAAATGCCTGTTCTATTTCTGCTCTTTGGAAGATGAACACACCTGCAATGAAGAGCAGGACCATGATTGCATCAAAGAAAAAACGCTCGACAATCATCGATGCCATAACGGTTGACAAAGGCACTTTATCTCTTCGAGAATAAATGATTGGTCTGAGTAATTCCCCACCTTTCGGTATCACATTATTCACTGCATATCCAATCATTACGGCTGAAAACATATTGAGCAATGATGGCTTTTCAACAACCGGGGAAAGCATGGTTCTCCAACGCAATGCACGGAGCCAATGCGAAATCAACATGACAGGGATTGAAAGCAGAACCCATTCATATTTAGCATTCAATAATGTTGAAAAGAGAATATCCAAATTGATATTCTGTAAAGCTAAATATGATGAGCCAATCACGATGGCCATCGTGATCACAATGCGGAAAATGTGCTTGAAGGTACTTTTCATGGATGCAAAATACGGTATAGATGCTTATGTAAGCACTGTTTTCAATGCCTTTCCAGTATGAGAGCGTTTTTCTTTCATGATTTCCTCGGGTGTGCCGGACGCTATCACATAGCCACCTTCTTCCCCTGCTTCGGGTCCGAGATCTATCACATAATCCGCTGCGGCAATGATATTTAGATGATGTTCGATGATGATTACTGAATGACCTTTCTCCACCAAAGCCCGAAAACACATGAGCAAAGTATTGATATCATCCAGATGCAAACCTGTGGTTGGTTCATCAAATACAAAGAGAGTTTTTTCACTTCTTGAATCATCGATGGCTGTTGCCAATTTGATTCTTTGTGCTTCCCCGCCGGATAATTTCGTGCTAGGCTGACCAAGGCGAACATAACCCAAACCGACATCAGAGAGCACTTGTAATTTATTGATGATGCGCTTATTTCCGGCAAAGAATGCGAGTGCTTCATGCACCGTCATACCCAATACATCCACAATGGATGCACCTTTATAATGAATGTCTCGAGCTTCTTTTTTATATCTGGTTCCCTTGCAAGATTCACAAGGCAAGGTGATATCAGGCAAGAATTGCATTTCAACCGTGACGCTTCCTTCACCTTCACAAGTCTCACAACGACCACCGGGCACATTGAAAGAGAAATGTCCTGCTCGCCATCCCAATTGTTTTGAAGCCGGTGTTTCAGCGAACAGATCACGAATGGCATCAAATGCTTTTGTATATGTTACAGGCGTTGAACGAGAAGATTTTCCAATCGGAGATTGATCCACGATTTCAACAGCTTGGAGATTTCCTGCGCCAAGAATGTCTTTGCATGCTCCGATGGAACCAGCAAATCCGGCATACTTTTTCTTTAATGCAGGTGCAAGAACTTCATGAACCAGCGTACTCTTACCGGATCCAGAAACACCTGTCACAACAGTGATGCAACCAAGTGGAATGGATACAGTATCACCTTTCAAATTGCGCTCTTTGGGTTCAATGATTTCGAGGACATGACCATTACCCTTTGATCTTTTCTTTGGAATATCGATCTTCTTTTTTCCTGATAGATATTGTCCGGTCAGAGATTCATTCGATGCGAGCATGTCTTTCACGGTACCGGAAAACATGATTTCACCGCCAAGTTCACCTGCTTTTGGTCCGATATCAATCACATGATCTGCAGATGCAATGATTTCAGGATCATGTTCAACCACGACGACTGTATTGCCAAGAGAGCGAAGTCTTTTGAGCAGCTGCATCAAACGCCATGTATCACGATGATGCAATCCTATACTAGGTTCATCGAGTACATAAAGAGTTCCCACCAATGAACTACCAAGCGATGTTGCAAGTGTGATGCGTTGAGATTCACCACCTGAGAGCGTATGGGCCATTCTATCGAGCGTGATATATTCCAAGCCAATTTCAACAAGCATGCGAAGTCGAGAATGAATTTCTTTCAATACCATTTCGGCAATTTTGAATTGAGATTCAGAAACCTCTAATGCATCAAACCATGCATATGCATCGGCAATAGTCATGCGAATAATTTCGGGTAAAATCTTTCCTGCGACGAAGACTCTGCGTGCCGACTTTCGAAGTCTTGCGCCATTACATTCATGACATGTTGTATAACCACGATATCGAGACAGTAAAACTCGATACCCAACTTTTGCCGCTGCTTTTTCTTCAGCATACGCAAAAAATCCATTGATTCCGGGAAATAATGCATCGCCTTCCCAAAGCATGTTCCGCTGTTGCTCGGTGAGCATCGAATATGGAATGGAGATAGAAATGGAATGTCTTCTGGCAAAATCCAATGAGTCTCTATGATACTCCGTAAATCCTGCGGTTCGAAATGGATGAATAGCCCCTTTTTGAAGAGATAAATGCATGTCGGGAATCACGAGAGATGCATCAAGTCCGACACTTCTACCAAATCCTTGACAGGTCTTGCAAGCACCGAATGGACTATTGAATGAAAATAGTCTTGGCTCCGGTTCTTGATATTCGATATTGCAAAATGCACATTCATGCACATTGCTGAAGCAGGCATCTTCCATCGATGAGATATTTCTCACCGTGACTCTTCCATGTCCAAGCGAGAATGCAGTTTCGAGGGATTCTGTCAATCTCGAGACAAAAGCTTCATCTTTCTTGATGATGATGCGATCTCCCAGCATGAGCATTTGATCAGCATCTTCTATGGAAGTATGTACATGCTCTTGCAAATCAATGATATCCAAACTTGCGGGCATGACAGCGCGATAAAATCCATTTTCGATGAGGGATCGAATCGCATGCTCAAATGAATGCTCACCAACATGAATCGGAAAGAGTATATAGAGTCTATCACCTTCATTCCATTCTGAAATCACTGTTGCCGCATGAGCTGGAGTGTCTTTTCTTACTTCCCGACCACATGTGCAGATTGTAGTTCCTATACGACCAAATAGCAATCTAAGATAATCATAGATTTCAGTTTGTGTGGCAACAGTTGATCGTGGATTTCGTGCAAAACCTCTTTGCTCTATGGCAATTGCGGGAGGCAAACCCGTAATGCTTTCCACATCGGGTTTATTCATGCGATCAAGAAATTGTCTGGCATAAGAAGAAAGTGATTCCACGAATCTTCTCTGTCCTTCGGCATAGAGTGTTTCAAAAGCGAGCGATGATTTTCCGGAACCGCTCACACCGGATATGACTGTCAATGCATTGCGAGGAATTTCACAAGAGATACTCTTGAGATTATTCACGCGTGCATGAGTTATAGTGATATGTTTTTTTTGTGGTGATTGCTTGGGCATGTACAGATATTCTCCGAGATCATCAATGTATGATGATGAATGAGCGCGTGATGATTTGAGATCCCAATTGGATTTTGTAATAGTAATTTCCAGAAGGCAATTGCATTGTATTCACCTGAGCGGCATAGGGTCCTGCAGGATATTGTATGGCATCTATCGGACGCATGACTTCATTGCCTGAGACATCATGAATCGTGAGCGTAACAATTGCATCTTTTGCAATCACATAGTGGATTAATGTTGAGACATCACATGGATTGGGATAATTTCCGATGGCAATGCCTGCAATGTCTTCATCGACTGATACGGGTGATTCATCAGGATCTTGAGGTCCACCTGGTCGAATTGGTATCGGCGTGGACTCTTGTCGAATAGCATTTTGATTAATGCTCGTTGAAAATCCTTTATAGAATTTTTGTCCTTTCTTTCTGACATTCATCGAATCAATGAAATACCAATCGCTTTGCGCTTTTGTCTCGGTCAAATCTATGATTGCATAACCATGATTGTCCAATTCCACATCCTTGATATGCGGATTGAGTGTCTTCGCCTGCAAAATCAAGAATTGTGTCTGAAATGAACCTGGTGGAACATTAAGTAATTCATTGATATTGGCGGATGTTATACTCGGCGTGACAAATTCAACTGCCGTGGAACCTTTGCCTGTTGCGGGTTCATAGAGCGGATCATTTTTTTCAATGGGTAAATCTGAAATCCATGTGCTGTGAATATCACCTGTGACAAAGACCACATTATTCACTTGATTATTTCTCAAACCGGAAAGCAATGATTTTCTTTCCGCGGGATAACCTTCCCAAGAATCTTGATTGGTAAATCCTTCGAGTGGCATGATCATCACTTGATTACCAATGATTTTCCATGTGGCTTTGGAATTTCTGAGTGATGTGGTAAGCCAATCAAATTGTTTTTTTCCAAGCAATGTTCGATCAGGACTTTGCCAAATAGCCGTATCTACTGCGGTACTTGTGGTATCTTTTGCTCCCATCGGTTCATCTCTACCCTCAAGCCTTGTATCAAGCATATAGAGATCGCACAGTGAACCATAAGAGAATGCTCGATAAATAGTGCCTGAGGTATCTTGTTCACGAATGGGCAACCATTCCATATATGCTTTCTTACCGGCTTGTTTGCGTACTTCCCAATCACCTTCTTCCGGTTGATGATTATCCGCACCTCCCGGCCATGAATCATTTGCGGTTTCATGATCATCCCAAATGCCGATGAAGGGATGTACTTGATGCACTCTTCTCAAATCAGGATCCAATCTATAGAAGGAATAGCGAATACGATAATCATTCAGAGTAACGGATTCTTGTTCCGGAACATGTTCTCTGCCAACTTTCTCAGAATATCCATATCCTTTTGCGGGATATTCATAGATATAATCACCGAGAAACAAAATGGCATCGAGATCATTTCTTTCAGCCAAATGTGCATAGGCATTGAAATATCCTTGCTGATAATTTGCGCAAGATGCAATCGCAAATCGCAAGGAATTCATGCTTGTATTGGGAGCTGTTTTGGTTCTGCCGATGAGAGAGTTTTTGCCTTCATGACGAAAGCGATAATAGTAATAAGCATTTGCTTCAAGACCTGTTGCATCAATCTTGACTGTATAATCTTTTTCTTGGGATGTGGTCACAGTTCCTGAATTCACGATTTGCGTGCATGAAGGATCTTTTGCGATGATCCAGGACACTTGAACAGGACCATCCACATCGGGCGTGATTCGGGTCCACAAGATAACTCTGTCTGAAAGTGGATCTCCCGATGCCACGCCATGATAGAATGGTTTCAGAGCCGGATCGAATGGCAAAACATCAGACTGTTGTTTTATGATTCTGCCATAATCATAAACGATGGTGGAATCTGCATTTGCTTGATTCAACATACCCATCAAGATGAGCGCAATCACATATATCATAAGAGTATTTCCGCTTGAATTGATACTTGTCTATTCGGTGCCAAATTCCCCATGATTTCGGTGTAATAATAATCGAGTACATTCTTTGCATTTAATGTCAGAGTCATTGGATTTCCTATCAAGGATTTCATGTCTAGAATCAATCGCATATCACATACATGTATCGGCACACGAGCATCTGCATCAGCGATGAATCCCAAAGCGGCGATGCGGGCATCAATCAATTCCACTCTGCTTAAATATCGATAGTCGGTTTGAAACATAATGGATTCGATGATTGGAATCGAAAGTCTGGAATACCATAAAATGGATGATCTATACGGCAAAGTTTGATTCAGCGTCAAATCCTTCGGATCCATATAGGTGAGTGAAGACTCTATGCCGAAGCCACTTGAAAATTGAGCTCTCATTCCGATTTCAAAACCTTGTATTCTTGCCGCAGTCACATTTTGAAACATGATATTTCCGGTCGAAGTAAAGGCGGGTTCCACCAAATCATCCATGGAATTATTGAATACCGCAAAATCCATCATGAGCATGTCTGCTTCTTCATTCAATGGCAGAACCGTAGAAGCACCGATTTCATATGACATGCTATATTCCGGTTTGATCTCGAGATTGGATTTCACCGTTATTCCCTGAAATCTCAGTGCGGCAAATCGTTCTGCCACGGTTGCGGCTCTGAAACCTCTTCCAAGCGATGCACGGAATTGAACTCCAAA
>JBEEPK010000010.1:0-43487 GCA_041191145.1 Bacteroidota bacterium | reverse complement strand
GCGGGAGTCATTGGAATCGTGGCATCACGCCTTGTGGAACGCTTCCATCTTCCAACGATTCTACTTACCTCTTTGGATAAACATGCGAAAGGTTCAGCAAGAAGCATTCGTAATTTCGATATTCACAATGCTTTGAAAGAATGCGAGCATTTGCTTTTGGAATTTGGTGGACATAAACATGCTGCAGGCGTGACTTTACGCGAGGAAGATATTCTCCAATTGCGTGAATCCATTGATGAAATTGCTCATCGTGAGATCACTCCCGAAATGCTCATACCTGAGATTGTAGTAGATTCAGAATTGCAGCTTAGTGAGCTTTCACCCAGATTTTTGGAAGTTTTGCGAAGATTTGCACCATTTGGATATTCCAATTCCAAACCAATGTTTTATGCCAAAAATGTTCGCTCGGCAAATGGCGTGAAAATCATTGGCGGGAATCATTTGAAATTGCGCACAATGCAATCCAATTTTGTCATTGATGCAATCGGATTCAATCTTGCTCACAAACTCAAATATTGCACGAATGGAAAACCCTTTTCCATTTGCTTCAATTTGGAAGAGAATACCCATAATGGATCGAATGCACCCCAATTGTCCATAAAAGATATCCGACCTGAAGAATAGAATCAAGCTCTTTTGATTTTCTGCCAAAGATCCTTGACGGATAATTCATTATTCATGATGAATGTTAATGCCAATCCGATGGCTCCCGTCACATATATGCCGAACCATCCGCCTATTTCAGCTGAAATCAAATCTCTGTCAGCCAATTTTTCTCCGCCAATGAGACAAGCCCAAAAGACCACATAAAAGAGAAGACTGATCGCAGCGCTAATCCCGAAATTTCCTCGCTTGCTGAGTACTCCAAGTGGACAACCAATGAATACAAATACAAGACAAGCGGCAGGTATGGAATACTTTTTATAGATCTCAACCAAATATGCCTTTTTCTTTTTTTGCTGTTCATTCGCCTGAAATAAATCAGATTCCAAAGGAGAACGCAATACTGATAATCTATTGAGCACTCGCTTATGAATCTCTTGTTCTGTCAGTACTCTCTCACGAAGTGGTGTCATGGTCGCATCAGCGGAATCACCCGGTAATCTCGCTTGAACCACTTCACCATAATGCTCATTTAATAAAGTGTCTATTCTCTTTTGGGTGACATTCAGAGAAATATCTGTTTCTTGAACGATGGATCTCATATCCGCAATCGACATCTCGCGATCGCCTCTAGAACCCGGATTCACATCAGATTTCTGAAAGAGAAAATCACGAGCAGCAATGGAAATCACATGTTTGGAAAATCGCATCATGCGAAAATCAGTACGCTTCTGCTTTTGTAATTGATGCACTTCACCATTGCGAAGTGTGACAATCACTCTGGAATAATCAGATGAAAACTTGATGGATCCCGTATCGGCAGACAATACATTCGTTCTATTTGTATAGCCATTATCATAAATCGTAACCCCATATAATGCCCCACTGAGAGTATCCACCTTTCTTGCAAGGATGGTATATCCTTCCAATTGAGAAATAAATCGACCTGATTCAATCGCAAAAGTCGGCTTCTTTCTTTGTATGTCCTGCATCAATATCTTGAAACGATGATTCGATTCGGGTAGAATTGAATCATTGAACCAATATACCCCATAGAATAATCCTGCACCGATGATGATGAGTGGAAACATCATCCGATATAAACTTCTTCCACCTGATTTGATGATAGTGATCTCATGAGCGCCGGACATGCTTCCGAAGGCCATCAAAGTAGAAAAGAGCACGCCCATTGGAATGGCAAGCACAATCATCCAAGATAAACTCAGCATGATCACTTGCAGAATAATGGCATTATCGAGTCCTTTTCCGATCAATTTGTCAAGATTATTCATCAAGAATTGAAGCAGAAAAAGAAACATCACGGTCAAAGTCCCAAAAAGAAATGGACCGAAATGGAGTCTCAAAACATAAAGAGAAATTAGCATGTTTCAGGTATTATCAGGAATCAATCAAGGAAAAGATACGGTTTCCATGCCTCATCAACCTTGCCCATGAAATTTTTGAGAAAAATGACATGATGTGGTTTTCGAGGTTGCTTTGCAAGTTTCATGCCTGCTTCTTCGGGGGTTTGATTCCCTTTTCGATTATTGCATCGAATGCAGGCAGTAACGAGATTATCCCAAGTATCCATACCACCGCGAGAGCGAGGAATGATATGATCTAAAGTGAGAGGAGTTGTTGTTTTTCCGCAATATTGACATTGATTATTGTCCCTGCGAAGTATATTTCTTCTGGATAATTCGACATTCTTGAACTTTACGCGGATATAAGAAGAGAGGCGTATAACGCTTGGATATGGATAAGTGGCATGGACAGAACGCAAGACTCTATCTTCTCTTTCGGCCACAAGGTCTGCCTTGAGCAGAAAAATCAGCAGAAATGCCTTTTTGGCACTACAAACACTTATTGGCTCATAACTTTGATTAAGCACAAGAACGCGATTTGCCAAAGACGGTGAATGTTCCTGCATGTCTGCTTGATCATCATCATGAGGATCTTTGCCTTTATGTATGCCATATGTGGTTTGCTTACTGAATGTACCCTCTTCCAAAATTATGTGTTGAAGTTCACTTCCGCGAATATACATCAGAAAGATGAATTCTCATGATACTCAATGTATCATGGTGAAATGGTAAATTTGGACTATAGAATACATTTCGATTGAGGATTTTCCATCAATGCAGTCAATAATCTTTATCATACTCATGTTCGTTCTCGGGGGATGCACAAGCACAAAACTCACAATTCCGGAATATATTCCTGTATATGTGGAAGCGAAGCCATCAAAATTGCTTCAAATACCATATCCTATAGTATTATTGCATGGTTTGGGACAGAAGGCTAGTGTATGGGATAAACATGCGATAAAATTCTATGAAAAAGATCTTGGTTTGAAACATGCCGGAATTTTGAAACCCTCAAAAAAGGGAATCTATCTTGATCAAAAAGGGTCTTCGTCAACCATGGATTTTTTCACTGTACAATTCAGTAATCCCTCCGATTCAGTTGAAGGATGGACCAAAGAATTGGAGCAATGCATTGCATTTGTGAGAGAGAAAACAGGAGCCGAAAAAGTGATTCTCATCGGATATAGCATGGGTGGATTGACAGGCAGACATTATCTTACGAAACATGTGAAAGACCATCATGTTCAAAGACTCATCACCATCGGCTCCCCACATCAAGGATCAGCTTTTGCCAAAGTGTATAATTGGAAGACTGCAGTCAATAAATCATTGCAGGATGGAAAGGAAAGTTTTCTCAAACCCATCGTTGAACAAGCCTCAGAATTGATTCGCAAAGCCGAAGATGATGTCCCTTTTGATGCTCCCGCCATTCGTGATCTACGCCGTGCCCAAGATGGAGGATGGTTTATTGAAAAATCAGGTAATCGTGAACATCCTCTTGATGTGGAATATATCAGCGTGATCGGTGATGTTGACATCATGAAAGAATTGTCGGTATTGAATAAGTCGGGAGCTAAAGAATTGTTCAGACGCATCATGGGATTGCTCGGAATGGGCGTTGAATCTCTCTTCGAAGGCGGAGACGGAGTGGTGAGCGCGAGTAGTCAGACGATCAATGAATTACCTTGGTTTCGTTCTCAACCGGGAAGACAAAGAATCTCACAGACGATCAAATTGTCATCCGTGCATGAAGAACATTTAAAAAATAGTAGCGAAATTCAAAAGTTGTCACTTGAAGATCAGCCCGAATTCAAAGGTGCTGAATTCTTCAGAAATGCTGATTCAGATGAACTACTTTTGATTCTTGAATACACCGATTATTTACCAAAAGATGGTTGCTCCGTGAACATTGAATTCAAGCAAAATGGCAAGTCATTCACTAAGCAGATTTCTCCAAAGGATATTGCACTTGTTTCCACTTCCTCAGGACTTGTGAAACGATGTGCAATTGCAATTCCAAAGTCAATTGAGATTAGTTCTGCATTTGAATCTTCAATCATCATCAAAAATGCATTTGGAAGACAATGTACGGCAGTAAAATCTTGGAGAGGTGTATGATGAAACAGTTGTGGTCTCCCTGGCGCTCCACCTATATTGATTCATTTGGTGATGAAGAAAAGAAACATGATTGTTTCTTGTGTTCTGCCTCCATGCCTGAATCCAATGATCCGCTTGTGATTGCAGAATCTGAATATACAATCGTGATCATGAATCGATATCCATATAATGCCGGACATATTTTGCTATCCCCGAAAAGACATTGTCCTGATACCATTTTATTGACCGATGAAGAGTATCTCGATCTCATGCTCATGACTCGCACATTGCAAACTGTATTGCTCGCTGTATATTCTCCTCATGGATTCAATATCGGCATGAATCTTGGCGAAGCAGGTGGAGCGGGTGTTCCCGGACATCTGCATGTTCACATCGTACCACGCTGGAATGGTGATACGAATTTTATGTCCACCATTAGCGATGCCAAAGTGATCTCATCATCCATGGAAAAAATCGTGCAAGAATTAAAAGCCGGATATCAGTCTTTTCTGAAAAAGAATCTTGGCGATGATATCAAATCCGGCACAGCATTATGAAATTTCAGCAACAAAAACATCAGTCGGGTCGGATTCAAGCCAAAAGATCTCTTGGACAAAACTTTTTGACAGATAAAAACAAAGCATCGCAAATCGCAATGTTGATGGATGCTCAAGAAGGTGATGCGATTCTTGAAATTGGTCCTGGTTGCGGCGATCTCACGGAGTTCTTACTAAAATCTAAGGCGAAGGTTCATGCCATTGAACTGGATGAAAGAGCAATTGAAACACTGCATGAGTTGTTTGATTCAAATAAGCAATTCAGTGTGGAACATGGAGATTTCTTGAAATTCAATCTTCGTGACTATGCCAGTCGTTTCATGAGAAATGAACAAGGATTCGATATTCCTTCATTGAAAGTGGCTGGTAATATTCCATATTATATCACTTCTGATATTCTGTTCCGCCTCTTTGAGCAATCCGATGTATTGGAAAGAGCCGTCATCATGATGCAAAAGGAAGTTGCTGAACGCATTTGCGCAAAACCTCGCACAAAAGAATATGGCATTCTGAGTATAGCGGCACGATTTGTTTCAGAGCCACGCATAGCACTCAAAGTACCATCCGGTTGTTTCACTCCAAGACCTTCGGTTGATTCAGCGGTTGTTGTGTTCGACTTTAAGAAAAGGTCCATCTCCATGCAGGAATACAAACTGGTGCATCCATTAGTACGTATGGCATTCGGACAAAGAAGAAAGATTCTCTCAAATGCACTGAGTCAATTTCTCTCCAATCATCATGCTGAATTATCTCCTGAGATTCAATCACTGATGAGTAAAAGAGCAGAGGAATTGGTGCCTGAACAATTCTTGGCTTTGGCCAAATGTTTTTCCAAAACAGATAGCATTTTACCCTGATGAATACACAACCATTCATGCGATTCAAATTACGTGATGTCCTGCTTGGCGCGGATTGGTATTTTCTTGGAATGCTGGTCATCTATACTGTAATACAAGCACTGTTTATCTCGAAAATTCCAAATATCGGCATCTTGGTTTTGCAAAATGTATTCATCGCAATCACCATAATCAGCATTGCAACATTGGGTAAATATCGAGCAGGTACTATATTCTTGAATATTCACAGATATTATCATCTGCCGATCATCTATGTGGTATTCATGCAGGTATTTGTGTATATCAGTGTATTGAATCCACATGATTATGATCCCATTCTTGTGTCTTGGGACAAAGCAATCTTTGGGTTGAACCCAACGGAGTGGTTACAACAGTTTTCATTCCCGGCATTGACAGAATTCTTGCAGATTGCTTATGTGCTTTTCTATTTTCATGCCTTCGCACAATCAATTGAATTGAATATGCGTGGATTATATGAAGAAGCAGAACGAGTAACTAGAATCATCGTTTTTGGTTTCCTACTCTCATACCTGGCATATTTTTTCATGCCGGCAATCGGTCCTAGATTTTCGGTTCATGAATATTCCTCTATTTTCATTGATTTACCGGGACTTTGGGTAACTGACATTATCCGAAATATCATTGATACAGGTGATGGTTTTCGTGATAAGTCCATTGCACCTGCCTTACAAATGCATAGAAATTGTATGCCGAGTGGACATACCATGATGACCCTCATGAATATGATCTTGGCATTTCGTTTTAGGTCAAAGCTTCGTTGGGTATTCTTAATAATGGGCTGTAGTCTGATATTTTCAACTGTATATCTTCGCTATCACTATGTGGTGGATGTAATCGCAGGTATTCTACTTGCATTCTTGGCTCTGGGACTTGAATCCAAGGTTTATGCTTTTCTAACTTCAAACAATCTCATAAAAAAAATCAGTGTTGATTAAACCCTCATGCATGTTGATGTGTCTGAATGCACAGAGATCTCAATCATGTTACACAATTATTTCGGAGTTCGGTCATGCGTACATTCATCATGGCATTATTTCTTGCGCTTGGATTCACTTTCTCTGCCATTGCACAAGACAAAGATCAAATCAGAGAAAGAATGAATGCCGGTAAAGAACAAGTCAAAGCCGGCGTCACAGTCGTAAAAGATGCCAAAGAGCAAGCTCGCCAATTGCGTGAGCAAGTAAAATCAGGTCAATTGACCAAAGAGCAAGCCAAAGCTCAAATGCAACAAATGAGAGTTCAGGTTCGCTCAGCCAAAGATCAAATCAAAGCAGGCAAAGAGGCAATCCGAATTGAAAAGAGCCGGCAAACCATGAGTTTGACTCATTCATCAAGACTGATCACACTCCTCATCGTTCTGATGGGGAGTGTTTTCATGTTTGTATCTGCAAATGCTCAAGATCTACCGAGTGATCCCGATGATATGTTCGAAATTGAAATCATAGATGACTCCCTGGATTTGATGCTTGATGATTCATTGGATTTGATGCTTGATGATTCATTGGATTTGATGCTTGATGATTCATTGGATTTGATGCTTGATGACTCATTGGATTTGATGCTTGATGACTCATTGGATCTAGAGGATTCAACATGGTTGGCTGATATATTTGATGAGCCGCTTCCTTGGACGCTCAGTTCAGGCATCTTGCTTCGGAATAGGCAAGTGCAGAATGGGGTGAATCTAAGTGGAAGTCAGGGTATTATGTCGATAGGGACAGATGCATCACATATAGGTGGATTCCTTGCAGGAATTGATATTGCAAGAAGAGTTGGAGATCAGCCGGGTCCGCAGGGTTGGAATGCAAGAATTGGGTATCAATATTCAGCATCCGATTGGCTCGATCTGGGCGTTCAATTCACACGATTTGGCTATCCAACTGATTCAATCAATCCAGTGGCCGGCATACCAAATATGCTGACGCTCAATGCAACCGCGATGTCATCTTCATTCATGATTGATCTTTCTTATGATAGAATGTTTGGGGCAGAAACAGAGACGGTTAATTATCTCGCACTTACATTGATGGGAATGTTTCAATGGGGTAATTTCCGATTCTCACCAATTGCATCCATTGTTGGTACGCGATATACGATTGCAACTCGTAGATTATTGATTTTTAGGCCCGGAAAGCTTCAAACAATTACCGGTATTGCAATGACATCACTGGGATTTTCGATGGCTTATGATTTATCTGATCAATGGTCGCTTACGGCCTCTCCCATGGTATTGTATACACCACAAAAAGACTTTTCAATGCAGGATGTGCAAACAACAATCATGTTCGGCATTCGGCATGTCCTTGAATTCTGATGAGAATTCAGTAATATGAATGGTCAATATTGAGGAAACAATGTCCGATATCATTACCATTCATGATCTTCAGTTTACAGAATTCATTTCCCCCGATTCAATTGCAAAAAGAGTTTATGAAATTGCTCAATCATTGAATTCACATTTTGCTGAAGTGGATGAAATCACCGTTCTTGTTACACTGAAAGGTGCATTTATCTTTGCTGCTGATCTGGTAAGACATATGCGAATACCGATGCACATCAACATGATTCGTGCTTCAAGTTATAAGGGTGGTATAAAATCTTCGGGTGTAGTTACCGTGAATGAATTCGCGGAAGATTATGCGGGAAAACATATTCTCATCATTGAAGACATCATTGATTCGGGTCGTACAATCAAGGAATTGAAAAGAGTGTTGGAAACAATGCAGATTGCTTCATGCACTACTGTCTCCCTTTTCTCAAAACCTGATCAACATGCAATAGACCTTTCGAAAGAGTTCATAGGTTTTGAGATTCCACCTGTATTCATCATCGGTTATGGACTTGATTATCAAGAGAAGGGAAGAGAATTACCAGGAATATGGCAATGCATTGATTAAGGCGGATCACCAATCTTCATAGAATCTGCAGGACTCGCATCTTGAGGAAGAGAAATCTGCATATTGCCAGGAATGGGGGCATTGACGGGTAATTGTATCGGCTGATTTGGATTGATCAACTGATTGTTTTGATTGGGTTTGCGTTGTCTGAGAGGTTCTTTCGGTTGATTCGCATTCGGATCTGACAAAGTTCTGGAATTATCGATTGTCTGCTGAATCTGTGCATCAGGTTTAGCGGTTGAATCAACTGCAGGAATTTGTACAGTGTCAATGACAGGTTTTCTGTCTAGCAATTTACCTGTACTGACATCATATAAACCACTCTGATGAGCGAGTGCAATTTCTACACCTGTTCTCACATCTTTCGCATATTCTGATTGTGGGTAGCGTTCTACGAGAAGACGATAATAATACAGGGCACTGTCGGGTTGCATGAGCGTATTCTCAAACATCCAACCAAGTGAATAAAGAGCTTTTGGTGCAAGCGGGGAATCCCGATATTCTTCGGCTATTCGATTGAATTGTCTTGCGGCTAGCACATAATTTGAAATATTCCGGAAGCGGATCCCTGATGAATATAATTCTCCAAGAGTATCAATCACGACTGCATCAGTGAATCCCATTTGCATCCGAGCCTCTTGTCCATATTCTGTTTTTCCATAATCATAAGCAAGAATTTCCAGAATGGAATCTGCCAATTCTGGTTGATTCTTGCTTATCATTTTCTGATAACTGTAGAGATATTGCGCACGATTGGAATCACTCGTTTTTGCTGATTGTGCAGCTATGGTATAATAGTACAAAGCAGAGTCTTGATTATTCAATTGATCATGAATTCTGGCCAATTGATAAATCGTCAAATTGTACTGGGTGAAAACTGAATCATGAACTGCTACTGCTGTTGAATCCGTATTTGAAGTATCCACACTTGGTTTTGATTTATTGAGCAGATCTTGCTTTTGTCCCCACTCTGCCAATAAACCATAATATTTAGCAGCTGCCGGACTTACTTGAGATTTTACGGGTTTTGATTTTGCGAAATATGATTTAGCTTCTTCATATTTTCCCTTCTTGTACAAATCCATCGCTTGTTCAAAATACACCACTGGAATTGCTATGAAACCTGCATACTTTTGAGCTTCTGTGGCCATTTTGTCGAATTCTTCTTTCTTCCCTTGAATGCGGAGCATGCGAAGTCTTTGAGCGAGAATATCGGGTTTATATTCTTTGAAATTCTCATTACCATCCAGATCATCAAGGATTGCTTGTGCTTCCTCATGTTTTTTGAGATACATCAAGCATGCGGCTTTATATAATTCTGCTTCAAATTCTTGCACCAGTTCAGGACTTTCATCAAGAACGGCATTGAATTCTTTCAATGCTCTGTCAAACTTGCCCAATCGATAATACAGTGATGCAAGATCCAATTGCCAACGAGCACGGATTTCACCATCATCACTTTGTGCAATTGCTTGTCTATATGGTCTTACCGCTTCTTCTTCATCATTGTCAAAGATTGCTTGTTCTGCCATCAATCTGAATGCTTCAGAGAGAATGTCATATCGTTTTTTATACCATGCGATATCAGCCGTTCTCGAAAGCATGGTTTTTCCGAGTGCATATTTTCTTTGAATAAGATATATCTTGGAAAGAAGGAGATGTGCATCGGGTGACATATCGCCCAATGCGAATCGATCGATCAATTCGACGCATTTGATTTCTGCGGAAACCCATTCACTTTGATAGAAAAATGACTTTGCCATCAGGAGTAAAGTACCTTCCACATAATCGGATTTGGGATGTTGTTTGAGGATTTTGGATCCTTTGATGATCACGGAATCCAATTTCACCTTCACGGGTTGAAGTCGAGTTTGCTCAATCATGATATCTTTCAAAAATTGAGGTATCTCTGCAGGTCTTCCGAATGCATCTTGGCCAAAGCGCATTCCACTATCAACCGGAGTAAGAACTCTCGGCTTTTGTCTGCGCATGATTTCTGTACCTTCGAAATCATATTCCGTTTCCCAAATCAATCTATCCATATTGTAATAGGTATTGAAATAGGTCGTGAAATTGTCATAAGTATGACATCCCGAAAGTAGGAGCATGCCGAAAACAATGAGATGGAGCTTGATTTTCCTTTGCATTATTGTGTCCCCGAATATCTATACTTAATGCCTGTGGGAAATGGACTTGTAAGGCGAAAATCTTCGAATCCGCTATTGTCCACAAAAGTGAATTGTCTTTGATTCTGATAGATCCAGCGAGCAAATGTTCTACCATCGGAGCCACGCGGAGAGCGTTCAACTTGAAATGGTTGACCGAATATAATATAGACCATGCCCATATCTGTCATCCAACCTTCCGTATAGGATCTGAAATTCTTGTTTGCATAGTCGATGCGACCATAATATTCTTCGAATGCTTCATTGCGCGAAGTAGATGGATTCGGATCAATACCTTTCCAATATTCTTCAAACATCATTCTTTTTGTTTCCTCATCTTCGCCTTCATTGATATGATCAATCTCAGCTTGCGAGGCAATGAATCTAAGCTGTCTGATTGCTTTCTTCAAATCTTGATAGACAATTCCGCTAATGGTTTTTTCGATTGTGAGTGTTCTAGAAAAGCGAGTGAGTTCTTTATCAATCGAATCATTCTTCATGGTATGTGCCATGATGGTCATGACATAGTTTCCGGATCGCAATATCGGCATTTGTTTGACGGGAATATACAGATGCTGAGATTCAGCCCTTCCTGATGAATAGGTGATAGGAACCGATTCCAGAAACACTTCCTTTTGCTTTTCATCTTTGATCGTATAGGAAATGCCAATGACTTCATCGTTCACCGCACCGAAATGATATAATTCCACATAGAGGAAAAAACCATCCATAAGGCCTGCCACATTGTCGGAGAGATGTGGCGTAATGACAATCGACCCACCACTCTTTTCTTCAATGGCTGATGCATACATCATGGAACTGAAGAGATAGCGATGATCTTTTTCTTGTTTTGACCACTTAGGAATGGTGATTGTTCTCACTTCGCGGATATCGGTATTTGCCACTGCATCATGTACATTCACAAAACATGTGTGATAGCCGAATCCTGCGGGCACGCGAAATTGCACATGATTGAACTCTGCATTCGCTCCGCGAGATTGCTCATATGTTTCAGCAAAGATCTTGCGATCGATGGATTGTTCTGCTATCTTCTTTCCATTTGTATCGCGAATTGACAATGATATCGTGATTCCCGCACTAAATCCTTGTTTCTCAGGAGAAAATTGCAATGCCTCATAAGGGATGTTAGCATAGACATCAATAAATGGTAATGAATCACCATCTGTTTTGAACCATAAGGCATCCACAAACATTGTTGGTATTTTTTTTTGTGGAATGCTCCCTTGTCTGAATTGCGATAAGAGAATCGTAGGCATGAAAACAAAGATGAGAATCAGGCATGATTTCATGATGGATATGTGCCTATGATTCCAAGTATCAATCATGCATCAATCTCTTGTTGATTGATTCGATCGATGATTCCGCCTCCGATGACATCATTGCCTTCATAGAGTACAATGGATTGACCGGGCGTAATTGCCTTTCTGTCTTCGTGGAATTTCACATGCAAAGTTCCATCGGGAAGCATCGTGCAATCTGCCGGTGCGCCTTCATCTTTATATCTGATTTTTACGGTAAAGGTTTGCGTACCATCAATCTCTGCATATTTGATAAGATTGATTGAATGTGCGACAAGCTCTTTTGAGAACAAATGTTCTTCCGTACCTACCAAAACCGTATTTGTGTCGGCAAGAACATCCAATACATAAAGTGGTTCAGGATGAGAAATGCCGAGTCCTTTTCTTTGCCCGACAGTGAATCCATGATATCCTTGATGTGAACCAATCACTTCACCTTCCATCACAATATCGCCTTTACCGGCTCTTTCTTCGAGATTGGGTACCATGTCCCGCATAAAGCGTTTATAGTCATTATCAGGAATAAAACAGATCTCATATGATTCGGGTTTTTTTGCAATTGTGAGTCCGAATCGTTCTGCATCTGCTCTGGAACGGTCTTTTGTATAGCCTGTCAGTGGAAACAATGTTCGTGACAAATGCTCTTGTTTCAAACCCCATAAAGCATAGGATTGATCTTTGATATTGTCGGAATCCCTCGAAAGAACATATCGCTCTGTTGTAGGATCTTTTCTGATATTGGCATAATGTCCGGTGGCAATCCATTCAGCCCCCAGCATATCTGCCTTGCGGATCATTTCACCCCATTTAATCAAACGATTGCATTTGACGCATGGATTTGGAGTATTGCCTGCGAGATAATCTTCCACGAAATAGTCGATCACTTCTTCTTTGAATCGTTCTGACCAATCAACCACATAATGAGGAATCCCAAGTGCATTGCACACGCGTCTTGCATCATTGATGCCATCGAGTGAGCAACAGGAGGAATCATTGCCGACATTTCCACCCACATCTTCATATCTATAGGTCTTGATGGTGATGCCGATCACTTCATATCCTTGCTCATGCAATAGACATGCGGCGACCGAGGAATCAACTCCACCGGACATGCCAACCAAGACTCTTTTCGGATTTCTTTTCATATGTATAGGTTTTTTATAAAGCAAATGCCCAAACATGACGATTTGTTTCGGGCGATAGTATATCAACTACTAAGTTTTAAGCCAATGATTCCGGCTAATACCAAAAATGCGGACAATATTCGCCACATACTCGAGGAATCTCCATAAAAGATGATTCCGATCGCCATTGTTCCTACCGCTCCAATTCCGGTCCACACCATATATGCAGTGCTGATCGGTATGGTTTTTTGTGCCAACCAAAGAAAGTAGAAGCTTAAAAGCATAGAGCCGATTGCAAGAATCATGCCCCACAATCTTTTTGAAGGATCTTGGGTCATTTTCATACCGATGGGCCATCCCATTTCACAAATTCCGGCAAAGCATAATAAAAGCCAATCCATGTCAATTAAGCTCAATTTTAGTGTTTGAATGCCTGCAAATTACTGAAAAGGCGATTCAGGAAGGGGAATCAGATTTGCTTGAGATAATTTTGGTTTAATTAGGTCAACTATGGCGAAATTTTCAAGATATCCATTGCCATTCAATGACCAATGTAATTTCTTGAAAAAATTCCTCTATTTCTTTCAATTCATTATTCGTAGTTTTATGCGCATATTCTAGAAAAATAATGATGAATGCATGAACTATATACATGATTTCCATATCCCTGTCATGGGATTATCGTTTTCGGTTGATACGCCACTAAAAGTTGCGCATTATGGTATTTCTTCTGTTGTTTCCATTATGGAAGAAGATTTGCTCGAGATGATGCGAGAGCATCATTCCAAGAAAAACGGGCTAGAATTCATACCTGTTGACAAAAAAGAGTTTGACTCAAGAGCCAAAAGAATCACGGCATACTGCAATTTGCTTGATGAATTGGTATGGAAGAAAATCGAATCTATTCGCAATGAAGAATTTGTTTTCGGTTCAGAAATTGTCAAGTATTTTGAATTACTGCCTGAATCCTCGCCCGTTAAGGCAAAATATCGCAATATGCTTTTGATGGATGAATCACCTGAGCGTTCAGCGATTGAAGCCGAATTGAGAAAAGCAATCGTGCCGGGATATATCGATGTAAATATCATGGCAAAGGTTGACAATCTCGGTGCTGCCAAGACAGGTGAGCCATTGCCTGTTGAGCAATCCGATGCATTGACAGCTCTTCGTGGTTATGCGCAAAGCACATTGAATTCTTCCATTGTTTTTTCTGCTGGATATAATCCGAGACTCTATAATTATATCGCAGCTTTTGATGATTTCTATCCAACAGAATGTGGTTCGCTCAAAAAGCGAGTCATTCTGAAAGTAAGTGATTATCGCAGTGCAGTAGTGCAAGGTAAGATTCTAGCAAAGAAGGGAATTTGGGTCTCTGAATTCCGCATTGAGTCCGGTTTGAATTGCGGTGGACATGCCTTTGCAACGGATGGTTTACTGTGTGGTCCGATTTTGCAGTCATTCAAAGATAATAGACAAGCCCTTCGTGATGAATTGGTCACACTCTGTAATGCATCTTTGGAAGCTTTGGGCAAGAATACCTTCCCGGACATGCCAATGCAGAGAATTACCTATCAAGGTGGTATTGGGACAGCGCATGAACAAGAGTTCATGAAGGAATATTATGAATTGGATGGAACCGGCTGGGGAAGCCCATTCCTCCTTGTTCCTGAGGCAACGAATGTTGATGATGCCACTCTCAATGCATTGGCCACTGCAGAACCCGATGATTATTATTTGAGTGGCGCCTCACCTCTTGGCATTCCATTCAATCATTTTAGAAAAAGTGGTTCCCAAAAATTGCGTGATGATAGAGTTGCCGCAGGAAAACCCGGAAATCCATGCGTGAAGAAGTTACTTGTTTCTAATTCGGAGTTTTCGACTGATCCAATTTGCACGGCATCAATCAAGTATCAGCGATTGAAAATTGATGAATTGAATAATGCAGGATTACCTGAAGAAGAGTATAAAAAGAAATTCGCAGCAATTGTCGAAAAGGATTGTTTATGTACCGGTTTGGGTACTACGGCTTTGTTGAAGAATGACATAGTCAATAAGCAACATAAACCCGAGGGCGTGATTATTTGTCCCGGACCTAATCTTGCATATTTTTCCGGAACATTTACATTGGCCCAGATGATAGATCATATCTATGGCAGAACCAATGTCCGCAATTCCGTTGAAAGAGCATCGCTCTTTGTCAATGAATTGGTACTGTATGTCAAATATCTTCGCAAAGAGATAGACAAAAATGCATTGACTTTGAATCAAAACACATTCAGAACACTCAATGCGTTCAAAACAAATCTTCTTTCAGGGATTGAATACTATAAAGGCATTAATGATGCATTCTTGAAGAATTGCTCATATGAATGCCCGGACATGATTGAAGACCTCGAGAAATATGCTCGAGAAGTCGAATCCATAGTAATTCCGAGTTTGGTTATTGCCTCTTGATGAATTGCTCGGTGATATTTCCTTTTTTGGATGAAATCACCAAAGCATATACACCGGTGGAATAATGCGAAATATCAATAGGTGCATGATCAATTTGTTCGTGCACCTTTTTTCCTGTCATGTCGAAAACCATAATTCTCTGGCCAGGTTCGGGATTCGTGAATCTCACCATATTGTCATGCACTGCTATTGATGATGAGATATCTCCTTGATCTTCCACTGAGGTCGCTCTGCAAGCCACATCCATGGTTAATTTCCAGATATCATTCATGAAGAAATTTGGTACAAAACCGAGTGAATCAGGTGCTTGTCCCATGCGTACCATCACAAGTTCATGTTGTTTTGAGAATGATACTATTTGACCATTTTTTCCTACTCCGGAAATTACATCCTCCGGAGCTTCTTTTGCAAAATTGCCATTGAAAAAGAATTGAAATCCGGGGAGCATATATCCGCTTTGACCATTGAGCCACCAGAGATAACCATATGATGGATTAAGAACCTGTGATCGAGTGATCATTGCTCTGAAATATTCACCGTCCTTCATGATGGTATCACCATTCCACACACCATCATTCAGCATGAGATGACCAAAGCGTGCCATGGCTCTAGGAGTACTTACATATACATTATTATATGGTCCAGATTTTACCCATAAGCCTGTCATGCCGATGCGATTCTTTATTGTGCCTTGAGTATACGCATTGAGTGTTTGTCCCGTTGCCTTCGCAATAACTTCTTCGAGCAAAGTATAGGGTGCATTGTGATATGACCAGCGAAGTCCTGGATCTGATTTATACTGCAGACATGTATCAATTGTACAATCCAAATCTGAAACATCATCACTAATGCCAGTGGTCATTGTGAGTTGATGTTTGATTTTAATCATGTCCTCTTGTTCTTTTGGAATAGCTGTCCATCCATTGCCCAAATACTTTGAAGTGGGATCTTCGATGCTGAGTTTCTTGTCTTCCTGGGCTTTTCCAATCAAAAATGATGTCAGAGTTTTTCCTGCAGAAGCCCAATACCATGCACTGTCTTTTGCAAAATTTCCAAAGTATTTTTCAAGAACAATGCGACCTTTGTACAAGAGAATATATCCCTTTGTATTTGACTTCTCCAATTGCTCATAAAGTGCAGGTACATTTTCTGTACACCAACCTAACTTTTCGGCTGAGAGAGTGTCCCATGTAGCCTGAGGATTAAGAGGAGGAAAATATTGGCCAATCACTTGGGAGTGAGCAGAATTTCCACAAAAGAGAAGCAAACTTATGATGAGAGTTGCGATGCGCATGATCACACTCCTAAATATGAGAATTCGTAATAAGCAAATCTAAGACAAAACCTGTCAAGTTTCGGTTTAACTCTATACAACAATACCCATGCCAAAAAAAAACCTCCCATGCGAACATGAGAGGTTTTCAAAGAATTCATTTCCAATTAGAATGAATATCTGATTCCCAATTGCATTTGCATGCGTGAAAGGAGATCGGAATATTGATATGGGTTCTCTTTGTCGCGATAGCTGAACATTGGTGTTCCAACAGGCAATTCAGTGCCATTTGCACCAAATACATTACCTGTTCTAGCCAATCCTTCAAAGCGAAGCATGGCATCACTTTGATTCGGAACAAAGCGATAAGCATTTGAACCAAGATTGATGATGTCAAGAGATACTTCGAGATTGTGTCCATCTGCAAAAGGATTGCGAATATCAGCTGCAATGCGCAAGTCAATGCGATTATTCCATGGTTCGCGGGCGGCATTGCGTTCGATGATTGTACCACGGGCAGCATTCAATCCATCATCATTTGTGATATAGCGGTCGAGCGCATCATATGTTGCATCATTTGCACGGGCTGTGCCGGAAATCAATGCAATGTCATTTCTGTCTTTTGGCACATACATCAAGTCATTACTTGTTTGACCATCTGCATTGAGATCGCCATCATAGACATAAGAGAATGGCTGACCTGAGCGACCTTCATAGAATAATGAGGCCTTCAAAGCAACTTCAGGAGCAAGTTCAATGCGATATGCCGCTGATGCAATCAAGCGATGTGGAATGTCAAAATATGAACGGGCAAGTGTCGGAGTATTAGGATTATCCTGAATATAATTGAAGCGCCATTGTGATACAGCCTGTGATGACAATCCAGAATTGATGTCATAAGAAGCTGAATGCGTATAAGCCGCCATCAAGTCCAGACCTGATTTCCATGACTTTTGCAATTGTACGGACATATTATATGAATAACCCATGTCAGTATTGTTAAGCAAAATCACATTGGTGAAATTCTTGCGACCATCAAGGAAACGAGCGGTTGTATTACGACCATTGTAAATACCGAATACTCCACGATTACCGGGAAGTGTCGTTCCAAATTGCGTAGTGTCACGACGCTCACCAAGGTTCAAGTCTGTATAAGCGATCTCATTCAAATTCATTGAATACATACCATCAACAGTCAAAATGATGTCTTCAGGCAACTTATAATCCATACCCAAATTCATGCGGAATGTTTGAGGCATTTTGAAATCATTGCCAGTAAGATTCAATTCTGTTGTAGGAGCAATCTTTGTTGTGTCTTTCAAATTCTCTGAAAGTGTATTTGCAATGTTTGGATTGAATCGTACAGTGTCAGTTCCTGCTGTGTTCAATGTCAAACGAGCGATTTCAACACCGGTATTTCCATAATGATTGGAAATCCACACGAAAGGAACACGGCCTGTGAAAATACCTGCTCCACCACGCAATTGCAATGATTGATCGCCATTCACATCCCAGTTGAAGCCAACTCTTGGTGAGAAAAGGAGAGCAGATTTTGGCATTTCCGATGTTTTCCATCCAAGAGTTCTTGTGGAATCATTGGCATATCTGATGGAACCATTGCCATTTGTGGCATAGGTAACGGAAGCTGTATTTACAAAACCATTTTCTGCCTTGTAATTATATGATGGAGCATCTGGGAATACAGGAACATCCACACGCAAACCAACATTTACTTTGAAATTGTCGGAAACTTTGATGTCATCTTGAATATAAGCTCCAAGTTGCATCGCGCCGAATTCAGCGGCCCAATCATTTGGGAAACCGGGACGAGCAAAAGACATGCTCACTGCAGCCGCATTTCCGGCAACAAAATCAGAATAGGAATTAAAACGATAGGTGCCATAAGCATCACGAATGAAGAGATTTCTAAATGAGAAAATCTCATTTTGCGTACCGATGGTCAATGTATGATTATCGCCAAGACTCATAGTGAAATTATCGGTGATTTCAATCACATCTTGATCGAGTTTATTGAAATTCGAGAATTCTTCTGAACCAAATTGAATGCCAACACCTGAACCCATGCTTGGGTCATTTACAGTGATAGCGGAGAATGGCTTGCCTGTCACTTCACGGAAATCACGAATTCTGGTATAACCAATGATCAATTCATTGTGCATGTCATCACCCAATGAAGAGTTGAGTTCAAGCACGGTGGAATTCTGCGAATTATTAAAGCGATAGTTTCTGTCACTAAATCTCAAGCTTGTGACTGTGGTGCTATAATTATCATCATAAGCGCTCACATAATTATTACGGAATGTGAGGCGATTATTATCATCGATATTCCAGTCCAAGCGAGCGAATACTTTTGTGGATGGACGGGTGATTTCAAAACCTGTCAATTGACCTGCATTATATCCATACTTGGAAGTAAGATGTGATGAAACCAATTGCGCAATGGAATCAATTTGTTTTGCGCGTGAGTTCTGAGTCAATGAGATATTATCAACAGGTTGAACGCGTGAGGTGAATTCAGCATTTGCAAAGAAGAATAATTTATCTTGAATAATTGGTCCACCCAATCTCACGCCTGTTTGCAATTCATTGAAATTATTGAATATGGTTGTGATGGTGGTATCTTTCGTACCGGGATCAAGCAAATTGTTGTTTACGATATTTTTTCTGGTGATTGATAAATCGCTGATCATTGCCTGACTTCTTGTGAACCAATAAGCAGATCCTTCAAATTTATTGGTACCGGACCTTGTGATTGCATTCACACCACCACCGGTGAATCTACCTTGACGAACATCATATGGTGCAACGAGCACTTGGAATTCATCGATAGCATCGAGTGAAACAGGATTTGTATTGGCTTGTCCACCGGGTGTTCCCGCACTTCCCAAACCAAAGAGATCGGTATAATTTGAACCATCAATTTGGATATTGTTATAGCGATTGTTTTTCCCGGCAACTGAGACACCTGCGCCGGTTGACACAACTTGCGGAGTGAATTTTGCAAAGTCCTGGAATGAACGGGAAATCGTTGGGAAATTATTCAATTGCTCTTTTGAAATATTTGTTTGTGCGCCTGTTCTTGATGCACCAAATACTCCTTTTTGAGCCATTACGGTGATTTCATCGGTGGCAACCGCCTTCTCTGACAATGCCATTGTGATCTTTAGATTTTGACCGAGCTTCACGAATTGCCCAGACAATGAAGATTCGCCATAACCAACTGCTGTTGCCTTGATGGTATAAGGTCCACCAACGCGAACATTATTGATTGTAAATGTCCCATTTGCTTTTGCATTGGCTCCGAAACGAGTACCTGTGGGAATATGAATCGCAATGATTTTGGCACCGGGAACAACTCCGCCATTTGCGGCTTTGACAGTTCCGGTGATTCCACCACTCGTCACGCCTTGGGCATGCATTTGCACTGGGATGACTGTGCCGGAAAACACTCCCAAGCCCAAGATGGCACTTGCACAAAGTGATAATACGGTATGTCTCATAACACTCCTTGAATTGTGAAATTCATGCAAGATTGTACTTACATGATGATTTGATATGTAGATGTGATTCAGACACGCGGATAGTGTCCAAAATTCAGTGTTTTATGTGAAGTTCTCACATTATCAAGTGATAATATGCTTCTGCTTTTCATTCTGATTCAGAACATATTTAAATGTCATAGCGGAAATATATCCGAAAACCGCGCCGATGATCATTCCTCCCAATACATCAAGAGGATAATGCACGCCGACATAGATTCTGGAATAGCTTATGAGAAATGCAAATATCAAAATGGGAACTCTCAGCGAAGAGAAAAGCATGCTGAGAAAGATTGCAAGACATGCATTGTTGATTGCATGCGTTGAAGGGAATGATTGACCGGGACCGCAGGGAATGAGCAAGCGAATTTCAGTCTCTTGTCTACATGGCCTTTGTCTATTAAACCAAGGTTTTAATACATGCGTGGACATCTGATCCATGATTCCAAGGACCATTGCCAATGAAAGCAATGCATATATTCCTTTTGCTCTATGAGTATAGATGAGATAGAATGCAAGAAGTATATAAACTGGCCAAATGATATGTATTGAGGTGAGAATCGGGAAGAGGAAATCGGTGGGTGTGGAGACAAGTTGACCATTCAACACTTGAAATAGTGCCTTGTCTATATCTAAAAGAAAATTCGGCATGCATATGCTCCGAATGGACATTCATCACCAATTGCAATTACAATTTCCAACTTTTTTGGATGCAAGAGATAGAGAGTTTTCCACAATTAACTATCTACTGTTTGGTGCTCACTCTTCTGGCAAGTACCATTTCAGCAATTGCGAATATCAATGCCAGAATCAAAAAGAATCGCCATAACTCCGTACCGATTCTTGCTTTGGCAACGGAATCACCTATCCTGCCTGATTGATCCAATATATTCACCATCGATGGTGCATTCATGCGTTTTTTTATTGCTGACAAAAGCTCTGATTCTGAGCCATATTTGAGATGTCCTTCATCACCTAGGATATTCACGGTCATTGCTGTCAATGATTCATTTTCTTTGCTTTTGATTGCATAGACACCCGGCAAGAATAAGCGACCAATATGTAGGGAAAGTCCGCCAGGTACAGTAACTCCTTGGACTTGCGATTCAATTCCAGATGGATCGCTCACCTTTACGATTTGTGCCGGACTTTTCATCGCCTTGGTTGGTATCAATGCAATTGCATCATCTCCGGAAATGATTTCAGATGTGAGCATTTCCTTGGCAGACAAATAATGTAAAGCACGATATATCAATGTCGGCATTAATCCTGTGTAAGGGAATGTACTCCATTCAGGTGATGGAGGAACGGCGCAATAGAGTATTTTTCCCTCACCTCTTCGTATCTCCGTGAAAAAACTTCCGCCTTGCATTTGGATGAGTGATTGTCCGCCTCCTGAAAGGAGTGCCTTCTTGATTTTTGGGGAATCACCAAGAGTGGTTTCCATTTCCAATCCTTTGAACACGCCTCGAAAAACAGGATGCTGTCTATCCACAGAAATGCACAGTCCGGGAGATTTTTCAGAAAACTCTTGTACTTGCAATGGCGCCAATCCAAGCATTGTCAATGCCGGAATTTGTTCTTTGGGATCCGTACTTTCATTCGGAAAAATAAGCGCAGTACCACCTGATTGAATATATGCATCCAATCTTTGAGCCTCATTGCGATTCAATCCGGCAGTGATGATCACGATATCATGCTCTTCATAATTCACGGTTCCGGCTTGTTCTCCCGCATACATCGCATAAGAACTTGCAGAGGTGGAAGATGTAAGTTTCAAGAACTCTGCTGCTTTTCCTGAAGAAACCGCTCCAACTATCGGTGGCGGAGGTATGATGAATGAGGTATGTCGAATATTATCCTGTTCCAAAGCATCTGATTCAATTTTGAAAGCAACTCGTACGATACCCGACTTCTTTGGTGGAGCGGAGAGAGTAATTGTTCCTGAAGTGCCGGCATTCAAATCAATCGCTTTTTGAGCAACTCTTTCATTGTTGAAGAACATACTAACAATGATACCGGAGATGTCATTTTCGCCGCTATTTGTCAAACGAGCTTGAATATCGGCAGTTTTATCCTGTTCAAACATCGAAGTAAGCATGATCAAGGTGTCGATGGTGATATTTCCCGCAGGTTTACCATTCTGCATTGGTATGATGAATACACCTGTTTGATCATCAAATAATTTTACGGAATCCGAAAGTATCGAAGATAATTGCGACTGCTGAATGTCAGAAATGAGATATACTTCTTTGTGAACATTCACTGATGCATCCAATAATCCCTGGGTGGCTCTGAGAGCATCATTGATTGTGCTTTGGGTTGGATTGGGAGTGCAGGATGCAATTTCCTTGCTGATATATTCTTTATTTCTGCTGAATGCTCTTTTTCTTTGGCTAGCAATCGAAGAAAGGGGAATGAAAGCCAATTCATCACCTTCTTTCATAGCATTTGATATTTGACCTGCGATTGCTTTTGCTTTTGCGAATCTATTTCCACCCGCATCGGAAACATCCATGCTGAGCGTATTGTCCAAAATCACAATAATGCTAGTTTTTGCATGAGAACCGATGATAGGAAGTGAACTCTTTAGTGTTGGTCGAGAAAATGCCAATACACAACAAATCACGATCAATGTGCGTAGAATCAGCAGGATGATTTGCTGTGTCTTGAGATTGCGAATGCTTGTTTTTTGCAATTCTTTGATGAATCGCAAGGTACTGAAATCAACAGTCTTCAATTTCCTGAGATTCAATAAATGTAGAATCACGGGAATTGCAGCTGCTATCAGGCCGAGTAAAACAAGTGGATTGAGAAATGTCATGGTGAATGTTTAATATGGTGCATGAACCCCTGTATCATGTCTCTTGTCCAGGAATATCCCTTGTGCAATGTCCGCAGACAGATGCCTTGACCGGAATTTTCAATAGACAATGCGGACATTCCTTTTCTTTGCTTTCTTTATCTTGCTGAAACTTCATCAATGTTCTGGTCATGAGAAAGATAGAGATTGACACAATCAAAAAATCCAAAATGGAATTAAGAAATAATCCAAGATTCAGGGTTGGAGCCCCTGCTTCTTTTGCCGCTTTTAGCGTGGAATATTCAATGCCATTGAGACTAATGAATAAATTTGTCAAATCCACCTTGTTTATGGCGCCTATCGGTGGCATCACAATGTCATTAACAAGGGATGTGACGATTTTTCCAAAAGCACCACCAATCATGACCCCTATGGCGAGATCAAAGACATTTCCTTTATTGATGAATTCTTTAAAATCTTTCAGCATGGTCATACTCCAAAGATATCCCAAAATTCAGGAAATGAGGGCTTAACTGCAAAAGAATTTGGAATGAAAAAGCGTGTTATCCACAGTTCATCAAAACAAAAGATGTGATTTTGTATTTTGCACGCATTCAAAAAGATTATTGATGAAGGTTTCTGCATGTCTGAACTTGGAATTGGCATTAATGCATCGGATAAAGATGCTCTACTTGGTAAACGCATTGACTGTCTGGACAAAGGTTTTGTTCGATTGATTGATGTCATGGGTGATGATGCCGCAATCGTGCAAGCTGCTCGTGTTTCTTATGGTTCAGGCACCAAAAAAGTACTTGAAGATCGAGGACTCATCCGCTATCTTCTTCGCCATGCGCATACAACTCCATTTGAAATGGTGGAATTCAAATTTCATGTGAAATTGCCAATATTCGTGGCAAGACAGTGGATCAGACATCGCACAGCGAATGTGAATGAATATTCGGGTCGTTATTCAGAAATGAAAGATGAGTTTTATACTCCGAATCCGAATGATATTCGTCCTCAGAGTGTATTGAATAAGCAAGGAAGATCTGAAGAAACTTTGCCGGATGGCATGGCTGATCAAGCGGCAAATGCGTTTAAATCCGGTCAGGATGATGCTTATGCTCAATATCAGGAATTTTTGGAACAGGGTATTGCCCGCGAAATTGCTCGCATCAATTTGCCTGTTTCAAATTATACTGAATGGTATTGGAAAATTGATCTACACAATCTCTTCCACTTCTTAAGATTACGCATTGATTCTCATGCACAATATGAGATTCGTGTATTCGCTGAAGCCATTGCAGAACTTGTGAAGCCATTCGTACCGCATGCATGGGAAGCTTTTGAAGATTATGTCCTCAATGCACATCGCATGACCGCACCTGAATTAAAAGTCATGAAGCATCTTTTGGGATCCATGGAATTCCCATCAGATGAGACGCTTGCAGAATTGGGCTTGAAAGGTAGGGAAGCAGTTGAGTTCAAGGACAAGATGCGCAACATGTTTCGTTAAGCGCGATTGCATAATGAAGCATGCATCTATGAAGCACCTAGTACAGTGAGTTTTTGTTCTGCTTCATCGAGTGTTTTTTTACATGAGACTATCAATGTCATGCCTTCTTCATAGAGTGACATCATGTCATTCAAAGATGCATTACCTTGATCGAGCACTGAAACGATATATTCCAGTCTTTTGATCTGATCTTCAAAACTTGTTTCATTCTTCTTTGCCATTTTTATCCTTGTCCTTGAATGATAATGAAGCTGAGTTTACGCAATATCTGATTCCCGTCGGTGCCGGCCCATCTGGGAATACATGACCGAGATGCGCCCCGCATTGTGAACACATGATTTCGGTTCTCACCATGCCATGAGAAAAATCAGGAGATTCTTCAATTAGTTCCGAATTTGGAGCTGAGAAAAATGAGGGCCAACCGCAACCTGAATCATATTTTTCATTTGATGTGAAAAGTGGTGCTCCACAGCAAATGCAGGAATACTCTCCCTTGTCATGATGATTCCAAAATTCTCCCGTAAATGCTCTTTCCGTGCCTTTTAATCTTGTGATGGCATATTGCTCATCAGTGAGTTGCTCGCGCCATTCTGCTTCGGATTTAACGACCTTTTTCATATTACTTATTCAGAATGATTGGTAAAGAGACAGACTCTGTGGGAGTCTCGAGAACAAGAGTATACATACCTGATGAGAATGTATCAAAAGGGAATACTGCCTTTATTTTACCGGGGAGCGTGAATCCCGATGCTATTGGATATTTAACTCCTATCGGTGAATAAGCATGCAAAGTAAAATTGCCTTGTTCAGGGATATCCAATTCTATCTCGCTATCGGATTCGATCGGATGTGGATTCACAATAATGCGGACACTTGCAACCGTTTTGTCCGGATGCCATAAACGAATGCCGCCTTCATAGCATATATCGCCAATATTGACATTACCATTGACATAACTCGTTCGAAGCAAACCACCAATTGGTTTTATTCCATCTATGATCACTCCGGTATTCGGAGCATTACCCAATAAACCTCTCACATTCAGTTTTCCAAGTAATGGGAGTGAAGTGAATGGCAAAGAAAGTCTTGCTGATAAAGTTTCTTTTCCGGTCACTTGAGAGAATCCCGGATTGGTGATTTCTGCGACTGTTGCATTCCAAGTCAATGTGAACTCAATACCCGTAATCCCGGATTCTTGAATTGCACTAGTATCCAATAATTGTATTCGCATTTCAGCGGATTCATTATTGTTCAAAGTGATTGAATCAAGAATGATTTTCGCGTACCCGATTGACACAAATAAAGAATCTGAATATGTTTCACAATATTTGTTTTTGGCAATCACGGAGTAAAAACCTGATGAATCAATCACCAGTAATGAATCTTGTGCCTTTGTAATTGATTTTCCATTTAAAAGCCATTCATAAAGTGAGCCATCTCCTTTAACAAATACAGTGTCATTACTTCTGGAAAGTGTCGGTTGCATTGGTGGGTCTGCAACGGTTATAGTCATGGAATCCATTGCTGTGCAACCTTTTGCCGAAGTGACTTTTACGAAATATGTTGTTGTAATAGTGGGATTTGCAATTGGATTTGCAATCATTGTATCAGATAAACCAATGCTAGGTGACCACTCATATTGAGTGCCACCTGAAGCAAAAAGTTGGGCTGAACTACCTTTGCAAATGACAGTATCTTTTGAAATTGTGATACTTGGTGTTGGATTGATGATGACCAAGACAGAATCTCTGTATGTGCAACCAAATGGTGTACTGAATTCCATGTAATAAGTCGTGGTCTTAGTCGGCTTCACCCGCAATTGTGTAAATGCTGAATCTATGGAAATCGTATCAGAATCTGTGAGCCATTTGACGATATACGGTGAATTTCCACCAAAAATGAATGATCTTGGAATACTGACTGTGTCATCTTCGGGGCAAAGTTCAAATGATCTTTCCATCGCAGTGACTTTTGGAGCTTCTTCCACATCTATTCGAATGGTGTCTATGGCGGAACAACCTGATTGCGTTTCTGCAAAAACCGTATATGTTCGAGTTGAATCTGCAATGCATCTCACACGATTGCCACTATTTTCAAGCAACCCAATTGAGGGTAACCAAGTGAGATCTTGTGCGCTATTTGCTTCAAGAATTATGGTGTCACCTTTACAGGCTGTTCTTCTATTTACAGGTAGATTCAATGAAGGGGAAGGGAGGACCTTCACTTTAATAAAAGCAAAATTGGTACAACCATTTGCATCCGTTACAATCACGCGATAACTTTCATCTTGGACAGGTCTCGCTGTTGTTGATTGTGCATTTGGACTCGATACATTCGTACCTGACCATTGATATGAAAATGGAGGTTTTCCGCCAAGCGGCTTAACGGATAATTGCACCTCTGATTTTTCACAAACCGCAGTGTCTTTAGATGGTGCAATTGCCATTACGCCTTTATTGCTTTCAATCAATTTGACATTGCCCAAAATCAATCCATCGGCTCCTCCTTCTGCTCCTAGAGAAGTCTTTTCAATCAGATTCTCACCGGGTTTTCCGCCTGAAATATCAATGATTGATCTATTTGGTGTATTGCCTTTGAATATGACTATCCCACCACCGCCACCGCCTCCAGGACCATGTTTAGATGCTCCGGAAATTCCGCCTTTGCCACCTTTGGCTTCAATTTGTATTTCATTGCCGAATGATATAAAGCGATTCACATCGAAATAGATAGAGCCACCACCACCGCCACCACCATAACCATCATTGGAGTTTCCTGTTTTTGGTCCTCCAACATTTGCTCCATTGCTCAATATTCTTGCACCGGGACGAATTACAAAATTATTCGATCGTATGAATACGATTCCACCACCATTTCCACCGGGAAAAGCAGCATTATTATTGACATGTCCGGAACCACCACCTCCGCCCAAGAAAATTCGGGGGAGAGAATCATCAATAAACTGTTGATATGGATTTTCTCTTCCGGGATCGCCTCCATTATGAACCAATCCATCCGGGAAGTCTTTTGAGCCAATGCCTCCACGACCACCGTTTGCTCCACCTCCACCACCGGAATTATGAGCATTTCCACCACCACCTGCATTTGCAGGAGCACCTCTTCCAAGTAAATATTCCGGTTTTAAAATCGCAATTCCACGACCTTTCTCTCCGGATAGACTTGCTTTGTCATTGGGTAATGCATAATCTAAAATACCATAAGCACCACTGGCTGCATCCCGAACTCTGCCACCTTCGAATCCCTTTCCAGAGACATCAATTGTACCGGCAACATCAAGTGCAAGTCTTACTTCAAATGCCAAAACACCGCCTGTGGAGCCATTCCAAGGGCTGCATGTCAGGGGTCGCATAATCGAAACCAATGCAGTGTCATAAGTTGGTATCGTCACCAATTGAACAGATCCATTTTCAGGGTCATATTGCATCAATGGCGCATGTTTGAAGATGACTGATGAACCTACAATCGACTCAATCTCAAGTATTTCTGCATTCCCGGCATTTCCATAATTAATCACTGATCCAAAAGAAGCAGTATTGCTGGTATCAATCTCAGCACCGTCCATCTGTATCATCAAGACTTTTTTGCGAGGCTCAAATCCGGATAAACCGACAATTTCCACGGATTTTGTACAAGAATGATACTTCGTGACTCTTGCATAACTATTGATGACGCCAAATAAAGGCGTTCCACCTTGAGAATGGAGGATACACGAAGAAAATGCCATAAATACAATTGTAAATGACAATCTCTTGAGATGTTTCATCGAGAACTCGATGATTGAATATGTGTCTTTATTATTCATGGTCACGAAAATACATGTTTTCATGGAAGAATATTGTTCTTTTGATGCAATTGTATAACATAGTTCGTGGTTTCTAAAAAAAGTCAAGAAATGCCAATCCCTTGAAAATCATATTGTTAGTTTTGGCTGATTCAAGCTGATGAAAAGGAAATTGGATAAAAATCCGTATTTTCGCGCAAGCATTTTTGCGTTTATACAGTTTGAAAAGCAGGCCATGGCAAAACCATTAAGCATTTTATTTGTTACGAGCGAGGTCTATCCATTTGCAAAAACAGGTGGACTCGCCGATGTTTCGTATTCATTACCATTGGCTTTGAGGGAATTGGGACACGATATTCGCGTCATGGCTCCCAAATATGGTTCGATCAGTGAAAGAAAGAATCGCATACATGAAATCAATCGATTGCGAGATATTCCAATTCCGATCGGTGAAACCGAGTCTTATGCAACCGTAAAATCTTCCTCGATTAATAATCCCAGATCAAAAGTTCAAGCATATATCACGACCAATTCCAATTACTTTGATGCAAATAAGGGCTTTTATGCCGATCCTGCGACAGGACTGGATTATCCTGACAATGATGAGCGATTTGTGTTTTTTGGACATTCCGTCATTCAGACCTGTATGCTTTTGGGTTGGGTTCCGGACATCATTCATTGCAATGATTGGCAAACAGGAATTTTGCCTGCTTTGATTAGACTGAAGCACAATGATTTGTTTGCAAAAACTAAAATCATTTACACAATTCACAATTTTGGTTTGCAAGGTGATTTCCCGATGAAATCATTGACGAAAACCGGTTTTTCTGCTGCTGATACAGATGCACTTTCACATAAAAAGAAAGTGAATTTCATGAAGGCAGGAATTCACTTTTCAGATTGCATAACTACTGTATCTCCAACATATGCTAAGGAAGTACTTGCGGATCAAAAACTCAGCAATGGACTTAGTGATGTATTAAAGTCCAAGCCTGATCGCATGGTTGGAATTACTCATGGTGTGGATTTGAATACATGGAATCCCAAAATCGATTTACATCTCACCAAGAACTATGATAAATCTTCAATAGAGAATAAAGCCCCCAACAAAGAAACTGTTCTCGAACGATTCGATCTGCCCATTCATACAGACAGAAGAGTTCCTCTGATCGCAATGGTGACTCGCATCATCGATCAAAAGGGAATTCAATTGATTCTTGATGCAGAGAAAGAACTTTTTTCCAAAGACATCCAATTCGTGATGCTTGGAGAGGGTGATCATTCTTTCTATCCAAAACTCGAAGCTTTGGCAAAAAAGTATCCGGAAAAATTTGCACTTCGCATTCAATTCGATGATGAATTGGCACATTTGATGGAAGCGGGCGCAGACATGTTCCTCATGCCTTCAAAGTATGAACCTTGCGGACTCAATCAACAATATTCACTGGTGTATGGAACTGTTCCGATTGTCCGTTCAACAGGTGGACTAGCCGATACAGTAACAGATTATGATAAGAAGACAGGCGAGGGAACAGGTTTTGTGTTCAAAGATTATACCGCAAAATCCATGATGTCAGCAATTGAAAAAGCAATCAAGTTATTCGCTGTAGAAGAACCGTGGAATGCGCTGGTATTGAATGGCATGAATGAAGATCGTTCTTGGGGTCGTGCCGCAAGACAATATAGTGAACTCTACCGTGCACTCATGAAAGATACTTTGTGATGAAAGTGATGAAAAATTCTTTCTTGAGTATTCTGCGATTCACATTGCCTCTTTGGGCATTGAGCATCATCATTTCCATTTCCGGCTGCAATGAACAAAGTCCGATTGCCGGTGGTGCCGTTTTTGATGATACGATCAATGTGAATGTCATTAGTTCAGATTCCATCTCAATGTTCACAGGTTCAAGTGCCGGAAGCATCAAACCATCTGCATCCTATGCGGCTGATTTGTTTTTGGGGTCTGCCAAGGGATTTACATCTTCCATTCTCTCACGCTTTGGCAATGTACCGGATTCTCTTCCCGATGCAGAAATCATCTCTGCAAAATTGATATTGCAACCCAAACGATATGCTCTTGGTGATTCACTCTCGAATCGCATAGCATTTGATGTTTTTACGATCAATAAACCATGGACTCCCAGAGCCACAATTGACTCATTCTTGCAGGCAGGATTTCTGGATATCATGTCAATGGGAACATTCGATGGTTCCATCGCTCTGCGTGACACCATGCCAGAGATTTCTGTTGATATTGCACAATCTCTCATCAAATCATGGTTTGTATTGAGAAACAAAGCAAAGAATGATACCAATGTCAAAACCGAATCAGCTTATGGTATTGCGCTGAAGCCCAAAAGTGGTTCAACAGTGATCAGAGCATTTGCAAGAAATACCATTTCAACTCCTGATAATCCAACAGTCCGAATTCGAGTTGCATATAAAAAAGCCGGAAGCGCAACGGTGGATACAATGATGTTGGAATCGGCATATGATGCTACATTCACAATCGAGCCAAATCCATTGCAAGATAGAGTCATCTTGAATTATGGAACAGGAACATTTTCCAATTTGGACATTTCGCTGAAGGATGTACCGACTGGCATTGCAATTCATGGCGCAGTATTGTCACTCACACTTGATAGCGTGGAAACCATTCGTGGTAATCAATTCAGAGACAGCGTGATTTCCTCTCAATTTGTTGATTCACTTGCCGGTAATCTCGTCAGGGAATTCACCGGTTTCTCAAAAAATGGATCAATAGTGTATGAATTCCCCGTTGTGAATGGAATGGTGGAATCATTGCTGAGAAATACAAAAACCGGCACGATGAAGATTCTCCCATATATCTTGAGAGATAGAACACGCCTTGATAGAATGGTATTTTTCGGACCGAAAGATGCTGATCCGAAAAAAAGACCATCACTCCGCATCATCTATTCCACTCGTCCAAAACCCTGATGCACAATCGGAGTGTTTTGCTCCTATAAAGTATTGCATCACAATTAATCAATTTCCTAACTTGATGGCATGTTCATTCATTTGATCATGTTTCATTGTTCATTCATACCGGGTGTCTCATGTTCATTGCGTTTTTATTGACACTTTTTTCCCTTGAATTGCATGCACAAACTTTCGAGCAGCACATTATTCAAGGTATGAAATATCGTCAAATCGGACCTTTTCGTGGCGGAAGATCGCTTGCTTGCACGGGCATCAAAGGTGATCGTAATACCTATTATTTTGGTGCAACGGGTGGCGGTGTTTGGAAAACAGAAGATGCCGGGGAATCATGGATTTCCATTTCCGACACGAGTTTTATGGCTTCATCAATCGGTGCCATCGCTATTGCTCCATCTGATCCCTCGATGATCTATGTTGGAACCGGTGAATGTGATATTCGAGGAAATATCTCATTTGGCGAAGGTTTGTATCGAACACTGGATGCCGGAAAATCTTGGAAACAAATCTCGCCAAAAAGTTTCGGGAATATCGCCAAGATCGCAGTTCATCCCAATAATCCGGATGAAGTGCTCATTGCATCGATGGGAAGAATTTTCGGAACAAATCCTGAGCGCGGAATTTATAAAACCACAAATGGCGGATTGAGTTGGACATTGGTCTTGAAAAGACCCGGAACACTCGGGGATTCAACCGGTGCGATTGACATTCAGCGAGATCCTCATAATCCACGCATGCTTTATGCAACACTGTGGCAAGCTTCCAGAAATGCATTCAGCATGTCGAGTGGCGGCCCCGGATGTGGTTTATTTCAATCTACTGATGGAGGTGATACATGGAAAGAACTCTCAAAAAATCCGGGACTTCCCAAAGGTGTACTTGGCAAAATTCGCATGACTTGTTCGCCGGCAAAACGGGATAGAATTTGGGCAATGATAGAACATGAACATGGCGGATTATTCAGAAGCGATGATGCCGGAAGAACATGGGTAAAGGTTTCAGAAGATAGAAATATTCGTCAAAGACCCTGGTATTTCTCTCATATCATCGCCGACCCCAAAGATGCGGATGGTATCTATGCATTAAATGTGGGCATCTTCAAAAGCACCGATGGTGGCCGAACTTTTTCCGGTATGAGAACAATGCATGGCGATCATCATGATATGTGGATAGATCCTGAGGATGCAGAGCGTTTCATTGTGGCTGATGATGGAGGTGCATTCATTACAAATACGGGTGGAAATACATATTCTGATATTGATATACCAACCGCGCAGTTTTATCATGTGACCACCGATAATCAAATTCCATATCGCGTCTATGGATGTCAGCAAGACAATAGTTCCATCGGCATCTCTTCACGATCAACGGGTTGGTCGATTGATAAATCAGATTGGTTCATAGCCGCCGGAGGCGAATCGGGATATATTGCTGTGGATCCCAAAGATCACAATATCATTTATGGTGGAAATTATGGAGGCTTCCTTTCAAGATTGAATCGGAAGAATATGCAAGATCAAGATGTGAGTGTCTATCCGGAAAATGTTGTGGGAAGCGCCGCCGCAAATCATCAATATCGTTTTCAATGGACATATCCTATTGTCTTCTCAAAGCATGATCAGAATGTACTATATACTTGTGGTAATCATGTCTTCAAAACTTCCAATGAAGGACATTCCTGGGAGCGCATAAGTGATGATCTCACAACGAATGATTCGAGTAAAATGCAGGCTTCAGGTGGGATGATCACGAAAGATAATACAGGTGTTGAAACGCATTGTACCATTTTTGCTTTCAGTGAATCTCCTCTCAATAGAAATATCCTTTGGGCAGGAACTGATGATGGACTCGTGCATATCACAAGAGATGGCGGAAAAACATGGACAAATGTCACCCCAAAAGAATTACCCAATGGTGGTAAACCGGCTTTGATCAGCATTATTGATGCAGGACATTTCGATGAAGGAACGGCATATTTGGCAGCAACGAGATATAAATCAGCCGATGATGCAAAACCATATTTACTTAAAACAACCAATTATGGAAAGTCTTGGGAATTGATCAATAAAGGGATTCCGGATTTTGCATACACTAGAGTTATTCGTGAAGACCCAAAACAAAAAGGATTGCTTTTTGTCGGAACCGAGATAGGACTCTTTGTGTCCATTAATGATGGCGCATCATGGACTGCCATGCAGAATAATTTGCCAAGAAGTCCCATACATGATCTTGTCATTCATGAAAGAGAAGGCGACCTCGTAATCGCAACACATGGTAGATCTTTCTGGATAATGGATGATATCACCCCTCTTCGAAATTTGGCTTCAAATCAAGTCAAGAATGCTCAATACACTTTGTTCAAACCTCGCACCAGCTGGCGCATAGAAGGTGGAGCATGGTATAGTCCAGGAATGCAAACAGGCGAAAATCTTCCCAATGGCGTGATGGTTTATTATAACTGGGATGGCTCGGGAAGCGGTCCGATTACAATTGAATTCCGCGATCAAAAAGATTCAGTCTTGCGAACATTTTCTTCAGACAAAGATATGAAAGGTGAAAAGGCAATCACCGAATCAGTATATCATACTGAGCCCGGAAAGGAAGTGAAGAATGCCGCACTTTCCTTACAGAAAGGACTCAATCGCTTTTTCTGGGATATGCATATTGCACCTGCCATTGAATCGCCAGTTGTGATGTGGGGTGCCTCAACGCGAGGTCCGAAAGTGTTTCCCGGAACATATTCCGTGATTCTGAAAAAAGGTGATTCAATCATTGCAAAACAACAATTCGACATTGCATCTGCAATTGGTGCAAAAACCGAAGATTTGAAATTACAATTCGATTTACATTCATCTGTAAATGCAAAGGTGAGCGAAACACATAAAACGGTCAATCGCATGAAAGACATGAAGTCCACTATTTCTCAATCAATTGCAAAAATGAAAAAGGAAGTGAAGGATACAATGTTGACTAAAGACATCATCAAGCTTGGAACATTGATTACTGATTCACTGAATGCAATTGAAAACAGACTCGTGCAGAATAAAGCAAAGGCCGGACAAGATCTCTTGAATCATCCGATGAAGTTGAATAATAAATTATCTGCATTGACATCAACAATCGCATCTGCGGATGCCAAGCCGACAGAGCAGACTTATGAAGCGGTTAAAAAAATCACCGCATTGATTCAAAAAGAACTCGATGCGGTGAAAGCCATGGAACTCATTGAGATCAAAAGATTCAATGAGCAATATGTGAATCTGAAATTGCCGATCATCAGCGGAGAATGATCACTCCTTGATAAATCGCATTGTGACTTTGAGTTGATCAAATCGCACAAGATATAAGCCGGCGGGAATTCCTGAGACATTCAAGGGAATTCCCGTTTTGCCGTTTAGGATTTCCTCACCCGTCATGGAATACACTCGAAATACATCTTGGGAATTGCTTGAGATGGTCAATATGTCACCCACGGGATTCGGCATGAGATTGAATCCATTTGTTTCATCCATGATATCACTGGATGATTTCTTTGAGAAGGTGAGTTTTTTTCGTTCGGTCCAGGGTCCCCAACCAGTTCTATTCTCAGCGCGCACCTGCATATACCACACGGAATCAGAACCAGGGATAGAAGATGGCAAAGAAATGGAAGGTATGATTCCTGCATCGATCGTATCTGCCAATGGTACAAAATTCTCATTGATGGAAAAGCGAACTTGGGATTTACTGATACTATCTTCTGCTTTTGCATTCCAAGAGATCACAAGCACGGGTTTTTCTCCTTCAAGATATTGAATGACCGTATCTGATTTTGGTTGCAATAATGTAATTACGGGTACATTTCCGGTATTAACTTCTCTGAATGTGATGGCAATCATTTCAGACCATGCGCTCCAGCCGGACATATTGCCTATGCGACTTTGCATATACCAAATGGAATCGATACCGGGAACATTGCCGGGAATATGATTTGCATTGATATTGATGATATCAATCGTATCTGCTTTGGTGAATGATCGACTATTTGAAAATCTGGCTTGTGCTTGTGTTCTATTTTGTGCGACATTCCACTGAGGAAGAATGGTCAACTGTGGTTTGAATCCTTTCTCATATGTAATAACGGTATCTCGCATTGGGAATGTCGAAGTCTGATATGGAATTTGTGGGATTGTGGTTTTTCCGAATCGTAATCCATTGCCCACTGTTCCGATGAATATTTCCCAAGGTGCAAATTGTTTGAAGGAAATGGTGCGTGATGCTCTTGCAGGGAATATATTCGCCAATTCACCACTTGTAGGATTTGATGCATTTGCATTTTGCGACAGATAGAGTCCATGCGTTTCAGTGGCAATATATAATTGGCCATTTTGTGTAGGATTGATTTCGCATGTATTGATTCTTCCAGCATATCCATTGCGGACCGGTAATGTTACGATTCGCGTCCAATTTCTTCCACGATTCGTTGTGCGATATACACCGCCTGAATTATCATTCGCATTTGTCGGGTCACTCCATGTTGTGACATACCATGTATTACGATATGGATCATGCGGATCAATGGAAAAAGATGTTGTCCATCGTTTCATTTCATCAATGGAGACATCTGTCCAAGTTTTACCGCCATCATTTGATGTAAATAAGCCGGCACTTTGCGTGAGCACTGTTCCATTTCTTCTGGCTGTGAAACTTGCGATGAGTGTTCCATCTTTCATTACTTTGATAGTATGCGGATGTCCTTCAGTTCTTGGTGGATTTGCAAGATTCTTCCAAGTACCAACTCCTGAAACATTATCATTCACGATGATTCCACCTTGAGTGGAATGAGCGATTCCGGCATAGAGTCTATTGGGATTTTGCGGATCGATGCACAAACTTGAAATGGGAGAAGGAAATTCTTTGACTATTGTCCAAGTAGTACCTTTGTCGGTTGATTTCAGAATGGCACTTGGAGCGGTATTGATCAACATATCAGTCACTTTTCCAATCGAGTATAATGAAGAGAGTGAAGATACTGCGGCATAAATGATGCCATCGGATATCTCAAAATCATAACAGGTTGAAAATGTTGCGGGAATGCTAATCTTCTTCCATGAAATTCCATTATCCATTGATCGAATGATTCCACCTGCATCAATTCCCGCCAATACGATTGTTGAATCTGCATAGAGAATATCATGTACCGTTGAATTCTCCAATCCATTGGATTGATATGTGGAAGATTGAGGAATAAGTGTATTCTGGGGATTCTCATCTGCAGTTCTGAGATATGCTTGCTTCCAGGAATCGCCACCATTTGTACTGATATGAAGCGAAGCATAATCACCCATTGCAAGGATTTGAGGATTTTTCGAAGACACTGAAAATGTCATTGCCGTTCCCGCATAAGTCCAATCCCATGTACTACCGGAACCAATCCAACCGCTTGCAATATTTGCATTGTTTTCGGTCTTGAAGACTGAAGTAAATGCATTCCCACCATTGATTGAACGCAAGATCACGGGTTCATTCATATCATTTGATCCGGCTAGATATAATCGCGATGGATCATTTATCGACATACTCAGATGATTTGGTAAAAATGTTCCAGGCAAAGCAGACTTTCGAGAAACCCAATCTCCGGATAGTCCATTGATCACATCCATGACATAGAGATCATCATAAGCGATGATTTCATCGGGTTCGATTCCGGGATAGAGCATATCCATCGGACCTGTCAAGCAAGCCAAGCGAAATAGATTGCCACTTGCCCCATAGGTAAATGCTATGATACCTGTCTCTTTCGGAAATTCATAGAAAGAATCTTTGATGAAAGTGAGGCCATCATCATCAGAGGTATAGATCCCGGCTTGTGTTGCAATCATGATATAGGTGCCATCAAACAATACGCCGGCGATATAGCATCCATCGGCTCCATCGGAGATTTCACTGATTGCAATCGTCCAATTTGCTCCGCCGTCGGATGAAAAATAGACATCGGTATAATCTGAGACAATCAGTCTATTTGTTGAGGCCGGATCAGCATGAATATAATATGCACCACCAAAGGTTGGATCATTGATTGGGTTCCAACTTCTTCCGCCATCACTGGAACGAACGGGAATATAGTCTCCATCTTTCTCGGAGATTGCATACATTATTTGAGCATTTGAAGTGAATGTTACATTGCCTGCAGAACTTCCACCGGAAATAGTTGCATGCGGGTATGCATTCCATGATATACCAAGATCCGTACTTGAAAACATTTGGGATGCTGAACCGGATACACGAAGTGTATATGGCATGGTAGGTGCAATCGACAATGAATGGAATGTTGATCCACCACCCATTCCACGAGATTCAAATCTTGAGGGTTGTGCAAGGGAATGCAATGTAAACAAAACAAGAAGTGAGAAGAAGTACGAAAAGAACTTCATAGATTTTTACCGAAAGATGATGGAATATAGATGATCAATAACACCGCAAACTACGATTCGTCACAACTTGATTCAAATTATGAGATATTTCTTTGCGTTTTTGTTGATATGTACAATGATTTCAGCACAATAGACTTTTCTATCTCCCCATTCATGAAATTCAAGGAATTGAGATTGTACCAATCAAAAGAAGTGGTTAGGGGATGAAGGGAAGCATGAAATTCGCTCTGATACCCCGAACAATATATGTTCATCATGTTATGTTGAAGGATGACATGCATTTCACATTTTCATCTATCATATCGAAATGATTAAAGAAACATGATTTCTTTCTCTTGAAGCGGTTTAAGACTTGCCCCGATAGCCGGTGGAAAAACATGCGCTGCCTTATTGCATAATGCAATGGCACTGATGCCAAGGGAAGTGGTCGAGAGCAGACCACGAAAAGCATTGAATCGCATTGTGTCGATGGTTACGGCATGTGATAATGTGTCAAGCAAATCTTTGCGTAATCCTTCGCCATAGAGTAATGCAAGATCGGGAGAGGGAAGATACTGTGGAAGAACGGAAGTCAGAATCTTTACACACACAGAGCCAAAATCATCTTGCTCGGGAATTCCATAAAGAGAATAAAAAGCAAGATTTCCTTCACTGAGAACACTCACATCGATGAAGCGATCTTGAACGCCTAGTATCGCGATGGTCTTATGTGCAAATTCAGGATAATTCATCATGCATGCAGAATGTGCAGAGAATTGGCTGTTTTGAGTGAATTTGATAGGGACTTTAAATGAACTAAAACACTTCTTACCCATATCAATCAAAGCGAGATCAGTCATGATTGCCAACATATGTTTTGAGCCATCTTCGGTTGCATGACCAGGAATGAGCATGATTGAAAAATCATCCGCTGTCTTTTCTGGTTCAACTTGCTGAATCTCTTCATTCAATAATGCTTTGATTTCCGCTTTACGGGATAGATCGGCATTGGGGACTTGATAGATATAGACTTTTTCAATGGGGATACTGAAATTTACCATTTGAACCATCCCAAAATACGGTGCAAGATCTTTGCTTATGATTTGGGACAGGATCTGAATATCATCTTCATTGCGCAGTGTTTGCGGAAATGCATTCACATGCAATACTTCCATCCCCTCTCTTGCAGTATTGAGAAGTGCGATATATGTGCGTTCAGAACCAAAATAGACCGAGAGTGTAGTGTTCATGGTCATTCAGAAGAAGTATTGAACTGTTGCTTGCGAAAATACAGATAAAACGGTATTCCAAGTGCGACGAGTACCAAACCAAAAACAGAATTGATGATTGGCATTGTTCCATCAGTATACATCGCAATGTCATTGTATAATGTATAAAGCACAAATCCAATCGCAAAAAGTACAAATATGGCCGGCACAAATGGATAACCCCATACTTTATATGGCCGTGGATGATCGGGCATTTTTTTTCGCAATACGAAAACGCCAAATGCACCCATGGCATAGAAAATCCAAGAGACAAAAATTAGCATGTCAGTGAGAGTGTCGAAAGTACCACTGAATACCAATACGGAGGACCAAATACCTTGAATGATCAAAGCATTGCCGGGAGTTTTAAAAGTTGGATGAACATTTCCCATAGATCGAAAAAACAATCCTTGTTTAGCCATTGCATAATACACTCTGGAACTCACAAGTATGGTGCCATTTGATGCACCAAATGTTGAAATCATGATCGCGATGGCAATGAATCCTGTCGCAAAAGATGCCAATGCAGGATTGATCGAAGAGAAAATTCCTTTAACCACATCGACTGCAACAAGTGAGGATTGAGACATTGCATCGATTGGGAGAATATAGAGATATGCGAGATTGATCAGAACATAGACAGTGATGATGATCATCATGCCGAGGAATAATCCTCGTGGAATTGTCTTGGAAGGATTTTTTACTTCACCTGCAATATAAGTGATATTATTCCAGCCATCATATGCCCAAAAAGCTCCTGATAAAGCCATGACTATAGCTGAAATCAATGACCAATCTTGTGGCATGGCGCTTGCACCATTTGACAAGATGATGTCCTGAGAGAAATTCATCATGCTTCCATTACCAATCATGAAAGCCATTCCTACGATGAATAGCAATGCCAATACTTTGAGTGCAGTGAACATGACTTGCACCGTCCCACCCAGAGAGACACCTCGATAATTAATGAAAGTCAGAAAGAGAATGGCCACGATAGTCAGAATCTTGGTACCAAAATCCTTCAATGGAAAGATGGAACCTATCATAGGAAGATGCAATGACCAGGCTTCAAGATCAGGTGACAATTGAGGTAAAGGATAAATGGAATGGACAGAATCGGCGAATATGAATGTGATGGATGCTATGGAGGCGGTTTGTACGACGCTAAACATTGACCAACCATAGAGATATGCTGTGAATTCTCCATACATCATTCGGAAAAATTCATATTGACCACCGGTTTTTGGTATCATACCGGCTATCTCAGCATTTGTCAATGCCCCGAATAATGTCAATACACCTGCCAAGACCCAAATTCCTATGAGTAATTCAGGGGAGCCGAGCTGAGAAGCCATGCTGGCTGGTTTTTTGAATATTCCGCTACCAATCACTCCTCCAACAACGATGGAAATAGTTGTTATGAGACCTAAAGTAGGAGTGAAGTCTTTTTGATCTTGCATATTACCCTTTGATACCGGGTTTGATGATAGCCATTGTTGTTGTTGCATGTGCAATCAATTCTTCATCACCTTGTTCATTGATACAATACACATGAGCTTCGCAAAAATGCATTGTTCTACCTTGTTTGATAACAGAACCAATGGCTCTGAGCATGATGCCTTTTGCCGGTCTTAGATAGCTGACTTTGATTTCGGCTGTGACTGTATGTTCATCAGGACCAACCAAAGTAAATCCTGCAAATCCTGCTGCTATATCTGCAATGGTGGCTGTAACTCCGCCATGTACAAGTCCAATTTGTTGCTGATGCATCTTCTCGAGTGGTATTTCTGCGATTACTTTACCAAGTTCAATGGAGGTCAACTTTGCACCAATTGCCTTCATGAATTCTTGTCTTTCAAGATGTGCCAAAATCGTATTGTGAAATTCAGGATTATTGGTTCTGAGCATATTGTCTTAGCGTATATCTTTGATATATGGCCCTACATCATCATGCAAACCCATTGTGCTTTGTTTGTGAATATAGGCAACCACTTCATCAAATGAATTTGTGGCTTCATATACTTTTATCTGTCGATCTGCACCACTGCCCATTTCCAAAATTTCATGAATGAACTCCAATTCTTTTCTGGAGCCAAGATCATCCACAACATCATCCACGAACTCAAGCAATTCGCGAATGAGATCTCTGGTTGGCACTTCTTTTTGCTTACCAAAATCAATCAATTTTCCATCGAGTCCATAGCGAACTGCGCGCCATTTATTTTCAAGAATCAAAGCTCTGGAATATCTTCTGAAACTAAGATTCTTGGTATATAATGTATAGAGTTTTTTCACAATTGCCTGACATAATGCAGCAATGGCAATGGTTTCCTCTATGCGCATTGGAATATCACAAATGCGAATTTCAAGAGTAGGATACACTGGATGCGGTCTTATATCCCACCAAATCTTCTTGGCATTGTCTATGCATCCGGTTTTCATGAGCATATCAACATAGGCCTGATATTCAGCATAACTTTGAAATTCATCCGGAAGATTTGTGCGTGGGAAATTTTCAAAAACTTTGGATCTATACGATTTCAAACCTGTGACATGTCCTGTCCAAAACGGTGAATTCGTTGAAATGGCTAGAATATGTGGCAAGAAATAGCGCATTTCATTCATGATTTGAATTTGAAGATTACGATCTTCGATGCCGATGTGAATATGCATGCCGAAAATCACGAGTGATCTGGCCAGCATTTGCATATCTCGAATCAAGATTTGATAGCGTTCATCGGGATAAATCTCCTGATCTTCCCACTCTGCAAAAGGATGTGTGCTTGCCGCTCCGAGAAGTAATCCATTTTGCCTGCACAAAGCCCAAATGATCGATCGCATTTTTGTCAATTCCGTCTTGGCTTGTCCGATATTGGAGCAAATATTCGTTCCAATTTCTAGCATACTGCCATGCATTTCGGGCTTGACATGTTCATGAAGGAGCAATTGACTTTTCTCTAGCAAGCCAACATCGATATGTGATTTGAGATTGAATGTGAGCGGATCGATCACCATATACTCTTCTTCGATCCCCAAAGTAAAGGAAGGAGAAATATCTGCATCGATTGCTATTGCGGGTTTACCCGCTAATTCGGGTTCCATATTGATGTATCAGGAGATTGGTGGAATACTGCATGACAAATTACAAAGATTATTCGGCTTTCCATTGTAGGATTTCAACGGTCTTGATTCATACCATGTTCTTTGATTGAGAATGAACGCATTGCTGGTAAACGCCATGATGTGAGGGCAACGATGAGTAATGTCATTGAACCGCCTGCAATGACTGATGGAATGAGTCCGAGAAATCTCGCGGCCAAACCACTTTCAAATGCCCCGATTTCATTAGAGGCACCGATGAATATTCCATTCACTGCCGAAACTCTTCCTCGCATTTCATCGGGTGTGAGAAGCTGAGCTATGCTTCCTCTGATCACCATGCTTATATTATCGAAAGCTCCGCTTGATGCAAGCAAAAGCAAAGACAAATAATAATTGGTGGAAAGCGCAAATGCTATCATACATACTCCAAAACCGGCAACAGCAATGAGGAGTAATTTTCCGGTTTGACCAATCGGTGGATGATGTGCCAAATACATTCCCATGAGAAGTGAACCGACAAATGGAGAAGCGCGAAGAATACCCAATGCTTCGGGTCCTAGATGTAAAACATCTTTTGTGAATGCCGGCAGAAGTGCAAGCGCACCACCGAATAATACTGCAAACATGTCAAGTGCCATAGCGCCGACCAATACTTGATGGGAAAACACGAATTTCAGTCCGGCAGTCAATTTATGTCCAAGACTTTCATTACTCGGTTTATGCTGCGGTCTCACATATCGAACGAATGTGAATGCTGTCAATGATAGTACGAGCAAAGTACAAACGGCGATATTGGCTGAAATCGGACCCATGAATCCATACATCAACCCTCCGATTGCAGGACCGGACACTGCAGCAAAGTTGAAAAGATTCGCTGACCATGTGGCAGCATTGTGATAAATTTCCTTGGGTACGATATCCGCCCATAATGCTTGTAAAGAAGGTCCCATAAAGCCTCTGGCCAAACCAACAGAAGCCAAAACAATATAATAGGGTAGGGTATGTATTCCGGGATTTGGATTTGCAAGATCGCTCATGATTCGAAGCAAAAGAATTACCGAAGAAATCAAAAGCACAACAGCACCCATTACAAACACATGCTTGCGATTTTTAGTATCTGCCAATAAACCGGAAAACATTGATGTAGTTATATATGGAATTGCCTCTGCCAAACCACTCAATCCAAGAGCAAGCGGATCACCTGTTTTGATATATAGAAGCCAACCAATAGAAACTGCTTGAATCTGATAACCAAGCGTAAGAAAAAGTCTACCTAGCAAAATGCGTCGAAAGGAGGGAATCCGCAGAGCGGCATAGGGGTCATTGCTGTGAATATTCATTCGGCAAAA